>MWTA01000013.1 GCA_002050125.1 Anaerolineae bacterium UTCFX2
CACTTATGCAAGAGGTCTATTATCATCAGGCAACTGAAATAACACTAAGTTGGTTAAATCGCCAGATAAGATTATCACATTTAGGTTAGAAATATATAAACAACGCTCATGAATCGCGTAAGACCCGAATGAAGTCATCCGGCGTGCACACAACGGGCGAAAAACCGAGCTTTTGCGCCAACCGGGTTAGTTGCGGCTGCTCAACGTATGAGGAGGCAAGGGTTTCTCTTTGCGCGACCACCTCGTGGATCGGCCCGTCCAAAATCACTTTTCCGTTTCGCATCACAACCATTCTCTCAAAATTCTCAGCGCAAAAATCGATATCATGCGAGATGGCGATGATCGTCTTCCCAGAGCTATGCAACGCATGGATAATGCGCGAGATGCGTTCAATGCTGACTGCATCCTGACCAGTGGTGGGTTCGTCAAGCACCACGATGGGCGTGTCCATCGCCAGGATTGAAGCCAAGGCAACCATTTTCCGCCAGGCGGGCGAGAGGTCATAGGGGTTCTGCGCTTCTTTGCCGCGCAGTTCGGTGAGTTCCAGCGCTGAGGCAATAAGTCCCTCAATTTTCACAGGTTCGAATTTCAGGCTCTGGGGACCAAATTGGATTTCTTCTCTTACAGTCCGGCAAAATAGCTGATCGTCTGGGTTTTGAAAGACGAACCCAATCCGTTTGGCTAATTCTGCAATCGTATGCTGGCGTGTGTCCCAGCCTCCTATCTGCACCGTACCGCTTGTTGGGAGCAGCAATCCGTTCAGGTGCTTAACGAGCGTGGTCTTGCCGGCGCCATTCTGACCGACGATCGCAACCAGCGAGCCAGTTGGGATTTCCAGCGTGACACCCTCCAGCGCTGCGACGCCGTTTGGATAATTGAAAATCAGCTCTTCGATCTCGATGTTCACGGGATAATCTCCCTGAAACCTTCGATGCTTTCATCCAATGTCACAGGCATTCGCCGCCCCTCAAGCCACAGGTTTTCCTGCAGGGCGCGCCGCGCCACCTGGGTGTAACGCGAGATCCCAACCCCATGTTTGGGCAGTTCGGAGGAGCTAAACACTTCCTGGGGCGTGCCGAGCTTGATAATCTGTCCCGCGGACAGCGCCAGGACCCGATCGGCATATTCTGCCAGCCATTCGACTTTGTGCTCCGCCATGACGATCGTCATCCCCTGCAAAGCCATCTCTTTAATCACTTGAAACACTTCCTGAGATCCAATGGGGTCCAGTTGGGAGGTTGGCTCGTCCAGCACCAATATTTGGGGCTTCATCACCAGGATCGACGCCAAAGCGACACGCTGTTGCTGCCCGCCTGAAAGCGCGTAGGGTGAGCGGTCACGTAAATCCGCGATCCTCGTCCGGCGGATGATTTCGTCCACGCGTTCGCGCATTTCCTGTGGGTCCACCCCCAGGTTCTCCAATCCAAATGCAATCTCTTCGTACACGGTGAACTTCGAACCCGAGATTTGGTTAAAGGGGTTTTGGAAGACCAATCCCACTTTCTGAACGCAGGTGCCCAGATTTGCCTTGGTAGGATCCATCCCCGCGACGTTCACCGAGCCAGCCAGCTCGCCTTTGAAGAAATGGGGAATAAATCCCGAAATCGTATAGCACAGCGTGGATTTCCCCGCCCCGTTCGCGCCGACGATTGCCAGGAACTCGCCTTCCTCGACTTCTAAATCGATGCTTTGAAGCGCAGGCGTTTCAGAAAGCGGGTAGTGATAAGTTAAATTCTTGAGCTCAATGACAGCCAAATTCGATATCCTATTGTGATGATAGCCACCGCCGCCAAAAACCAGCGCAGGATCGCCTCAGCCGGGCTGTCTGGGATTTCGACCAGGCTGGTCTTTTCGACCGGCAACGTGAACGCCCGCGCTTCAATTGCTATCGCTCTTTCTTCGACATCCACCAAAGAGCTGAAAACCAAGGGACCAACCAGCGGCAGCAGAGAGCGGATGCGGTTGATCAGGTTCCCGCCCGTGTCGAGGCCGCGTGAGCGTTGAGCGTCTTGTATGGTCGCTGCTTTTGCCTGCATCTGGGGGATGATCTGCAGGGTTGAAGTAATAATAAAACTCAACGAGGCCGGCACTCCGCGCCTTGCCAGGTCGCTCATCAACGCGCTCGGATGGGTGGTCAAGAGCAGCAACAAGAACGACGAAACCATCACCAGGATGCGCGTGGCTGTCCGGAAAGCAAACACCACCCCCTCCGAGGTAACAGAAAAAATCCAAATGCCAAATAATTCCGTTTTTCCGCCAGGGTAGAAAAGGCTTTGCATCACAAAAAGGAAGGCAAACAAAGGCAGCAACAAACGAATCGATGTCTGGATAAATTCCTTTCCAACTTTTCCCAGAAAACTGAGCGGTACCAGCACCAGAAAATTAATCGTGATCGGCAGGAATAAGCCCGGGCAGAAAAACGCAATAATAATCAGGCTGAATGCCAACGTCAGCTTGGTCAGCGGGTTCAGGCTATGTATCCTGCTCTCGCGTGGAATAAAAAACGACATACGTTCCGGCATTTTATATTTCCCAATCTCGACAGGGGTCTGTATTATAAAACAGACCCCTGCGAAGCACAGCAATAGAACACAAAGTGAAAATCCTGGCGCTCAGCCTCTAGTTAGCGGCTACTCGACCCCATAATGTTTTCTGGACGCGGAAAGCGCGCCAGGTAACGCGCGGAAACAAAAGCCAGCAAACAGGTCGCAATTTTATCGATAGGTTCAACCAGGAAATTAGTGCTCAACACCGCCGTCATCAGATCCCGCCCCGATTGGAGCAAAAAGGCTGTGATGAAGGAAGAGCCGCTGGCAGTGATCCCGCCATACAGGTACACTTGAATAGGGGACGAAATCGCCGCGGCGGCAAGCGAGACCAGGATGCCCGCGATGATCACCTTCCACCAGGCGCGGAAGAGACCTCCGACTGCACACCAGCCGGCGACGAAACCAATGACCAAGGCGACTGGAAACCAAGGGAAGGCATTTGGATCGATCAGCAGACCCCAGATGATGTTCGAGAGCGTACCGGTCAGCGCCCCCGCCCAGGGACCGCAGATCGCGGCAACCAGCACCGTTCCAATCGAATCCAGGTAAACCGGCAGTTTGAGCAAAGAGACAATCTGCCCGATCACCACGTTGATCGCAATCGCGACTGGGATCATCACCAGCGTCATCGTGTTGAAATCTCTCTTAATCGAATCAATCAGTTTCACTTCATCCTCCTTTACAAAAATATGATTAATAACCGAACTTCCTTGCGCCTATCTCCGGGTCTTAAAAAATCAAATCTTCAGCTTTACACCTCCTCACTCGGGGATCATCCGGCATAAATCCGCTGCCCGCTCCAGAAAGAATTCGATGAACTGGCGGGCTTGCACCCTCAGCGCCACGTCCATATTCGGCGGGTTTTGGCTGATGCGATAAAAATCCGCAAAAGTCTTCCCCATCGAGACGCCCCCCGATATATCCACATCGACAAATAATTCCTCGGT
>MWTA01000021.1 GCA_002050125.1 Anaerolineae bacterium UTCFX2
GCAGCAGTGTAGCCGATGAAGCCGATGTAGATCGCTAAACGAATAATCGGCTGGAAGTTTTTCAACCCCATCAAATACACAATCGCAGAAAGCGTGAATGCGCCCGCTCCAAGCGCAATCGATGAAAGATCGATCGTGATCCAGAGACCCCACGGCACGGTGTTGTTCATGTTGGTGACCACAAGACCCTGGGAAAAGACCCGGAATGCTGAGAAGGCGCCTATCAGCAGCAGCACACCGATCAGCATGAACCAGGCGATCAGACCGGGGTTCACCTGAAAAGGTTTTTTGTCGATGGTTGTGGCAGTCATGGCTTACAAACCCTCCTTCGGCGGAATATAGTACACGCTTGGGCGGGTCCCAAGTTCTTCGCGCAGGACGATCGTTGGGTTTTTGGCGATCACCTGCGCGACCTTGCTCTTTGGATCTTTCAAGTCTCCAAAGATGCGCGCCCCCACCGGGCAAATGTTAACGCATGCCGGGGTAGCCTCGGGGTCGACGCCTGGAACCAGATCATTCTCCAGCCCTTGATCAATCCGATGGATGCAGAAGGTGCATTTCTCCACTACGCCGCGCGGGCGCCGCGGTACTTCAGCAATGCCCCAAGTTGGAATATATTTGTTTTCCTCTTGATTCTCTTCCCAATTGAATTTCCGAGCATCATAGGGACAGGCGACTTCACAATAGCGGCAGCCGATGCAGCGGTCATAGTCCATCACCACCAGCCCGTCTTCGCGGACATAGGTGGCTCGCACCGGGCAAACCTCAACACAGGGCGCAACCTGGCAATGCAAGCATGGGCGGGAAAAGTAAAAAGGCACGCCTGTGGATGTCTGTTCAGGAACTACGATGTTCCAGGGCTTGTCCGAAGCCACATCATTGGCGGCTGAGCAAGCCCGCAGGCAGTATTCGCAGCCGATACACCGATCCAGATCAATCACCATGCCCCAATGATGTTTTCCGGTTGCCCCGTGCCCGGCGCTTTCCTCGCCGGCGGTTAACTGTTCCCGTTGCAGACCCGCGAATGGCGATAGCGGTCCGCTGGTCAGCGCCACAGAGGCAACTGCCGAGCCGGCTGCGATACCCGCCAGGGTTAGTACATCCCGGCGCGTGATATCGACGGTCACGCGCGTGTTCTTCTTGGTTTTCTTGGGGCTTTTCTGTTCGTTAAGATTCTCACTCATTATTTTCTTCCTCGATGACCCGGATGCGCCGACCCACAATCCAGGCAGCCGCTCCGCCTGTGACCAAGCCGATGATGGCGCCCTGAATTAAACCGGTGTACAACCGAGTCTGGCTGGATACCTGTAAATTTGTAATCGTTTTTTCCTGGTTGAGGATTTCTTGTTTCAAATTCTCGACGTTCACCTCTGGCGTCGGCAGCACAATCCCGCCAAGCTTGAGCAGTTCGTCGCGCGTATGTACAGTTTCCTGGTGGCAGCCAATGCACGCGTCGGACCCAACGGTAAACGTGTGACCGGTGGGGACCAGCCCGCCAATCGGGCTTTGTGTGCGGGGCGGCGTGTACATATGGCAATTGCTGCATTCCAGCCCGGCGTTGGCATGGGTGCTATGAGTGAACGAATCGCCCATCTCTTTATGACAATTCGTGCACAGCGCCGTGATCGAATCTGCCATTGGGGTCTGGCTGTGCGGATTGTGGCAAGCCTGGCATTGAACGCCGGCATTCTGATGAGGGCTTGCCCGCCACTCGTCAGTTGTGGTTTTATGGCAGGTACTGCACAACTCTGCGTTGGGTGTGCGCGCCATCGGTTCAGCCGGATGCCGTGGCTGAAAAGGACCATGACAGGCTTCGCAAGTCACACCAACTTCCGCATAAGTGCCATCCTGTGAATTGAACCCGGTTGTGTGGCACTGCAAGCAAGCCGTCTGTTTGCTCAGTTCATCCCAATTTCTTTGGAAAATGGGAGAGGAAAAAGCTTGAGCGTGACGCGTCGAGGTCCAATTTTCAAAAATATCTTTGTGGCAATTCGCGCACGCCGACGAACCAGCATACGAAGGCACCTGTTCTGGCGGAGCGGGTGGTGGAGCAGCTACTGCTGGATGGGCTAGGCTTATGGCTGCGCCCAACCCAACGCTGAGACCGAAAAGTAAGCCAAATGCAAGCAAGCTCCATCTGTTGGGAAGTAAGTACCTTTTTTTCATATCACAACGACTCCGTCATTGAGCTGGTATGCCCAGTAAACTTCTGGGTGGTGAGCGAATCTGATAGAAATTCTATACTTTTTATCCGAAAATGGCAGTAAGAAACGTCATCTCTCATGACGATAGATGTAATAGTGATAGAGGCAATCAAGCGCAGCATTTCTGTTCTTGATCCTATGCCATATCAGGGAGGGGTAACCGCATCGCTTTACGGTTCTGTGGAAGCGGAATGATAGTCTGACGCAGCCGCCAACAACTCCTCGTCCGTTTTATCGGAAGCGAAACCGCCACCATGACAGTGCCTGCAAGCGTAGTCCAAACCGATCTCGGGCAGCAAAGCGCCGTCGCCTTCTTTGAATTGGCTGATCTGGTTCGGATTGATGATCACTGCATGGGTGCGAAAATCGGCGCTGAAGCGTTCGGGGTCGCCCCAGGCGACTTGGATCAGTTTTGGCATGTGACATTCGGTGCAAGCCAGATTCAGGGAAGCGTGCATATCGACCTTGTGTTGTCCGCGTTGGGCGCTGTGACACTGATCGCAAGTTACCCGGGTAGTCGCTTGTCCGCTCAGACGATTTTGAGCGACCCCGACATGTGGATCATGACAGATGACACAATCCAGCAGAACGTGTTTTCCCGGGAACAGGTCCCCATAACTGCCGCTGTGCTGGATAAAACCATTGCTGACAGAGAGCGTGTCGCCTGATCCACGGGTGTGACATTTCTCGCAAGCCGCGGCAGAGCGGTCAATTTTCATATCGAAGCTGGAGGGGTTCCTGGCGTGCAGACTGCCGGGCCCGTGGCAGGCTTCGCAGCGAACGCCTTCTTGCGCCCATGCGCCAGCCAATCCTGCCAGGTTTTCCTGGTTTCCGCGCGGCGAGAAACCGGTCGTATGACAGACGCCGCAATCGTAGGCTAATTGAGCGGCGCCTGGTTCAAAAGGAACCAGTTCTGCCTTTTTCTCAAGCATTGAATTTGCCAGATTGTATTGGTTCAGATAATCGGAATCTCCCGAATTTCCGGGAGCGTCGGTGACGATAAAACCGTCAGAACCGATAAAAAGGGCTTTCCATCCGTACCCGCCGATGACATATTGAATATCTTTCCAGGTGTAGCCCTGGGGCAAGGCGCTGACACTCGTGGACGGGTAGGCTGGGGGTTGGTTATCCACCACAGGGTTTAAGATCCAGGGGTGACCGGATTTTTTATACACATCGTAAATGTCTTGGTGGCAGCCGCTGCAGGTCTGGTCGCCGACAAAATCAGGTCCGGTGAATGGCGCATCCGCGCCCGCAGGACCCGCGGGACCTTGCACGCCTGCCGGTCCTTGAGGACCCTCCGGTCCAGGCGGACCGGCTGGACCAATCGATCCTTCTGGTCCTTGTGGTCCAGCGCAGGCGGCAAGCCCGATGCAAAACAGAATCATTATGGTGTATCGAAGGAATATTTTCATGTTTCGCTTGTCCTTTTTGATTTATTTGCCGCTTCACAGGCGGAACTGAAAACACAAGCAGGAGATTGATTGCAGGGTGAGAATTTACTCCAACCAATCACGGATAAAACAAGCGCATTCATTGTAAAGTTGGGCAAATAGCCACGGCTATTCTACTATAATTTACCTAAGATTAGTACACAATTAATTTCAATCGTAATCACACCGCGGCGATCTTTCTCGAAAAATCAACCATTCCCGATAGGAAAAGACCACTTAACGAATTCTTAACACATTCTAATTAGTTTATTCATACTATCTCAGCCTGAATTAATCTTGCTATGCCAGAATTTCCTTGCTTTGAATTACAGTCAATCCAACTCAGTTTATTGTGGCCCTAAATGACCATCAAACAAATCGGAGGTTGAAAGATGGAGCAGACATTAGCAGTGGATCACCAATCCGCTGGGAAAATGAAGTTTTTAATCGGCGGATTGTTGATTGTTGCTGCCATTGTTTACTTGATTGTTTCCTCAACTCATGCAAACGCTCAATATTTCTTGACCGTTGATGAGATTTATTCCAAGGGCGCCGAAGTGCAGAACCGAGATCTGCGCATCTCGGGCGCGGTGATCGGCGATTCAATTCAATTTGATCCGCAGACATTGAACCTGACTTTCACGATAGCCAATATACCCGGAGATAATAAAGAAATCGAGGCGCAGGGTGGGTTGGCAAAGGTACTGCATGACGCAGTCGTTGATCAAAACAACCGGACCCTGACGGTTATTTACAACGGTCCGAAACCGGATCTGCTCCGCGACGAGGCTCAAGCAATTCTCACCGGAAAGGTCGGGAACGACGGCATTTTTCACGCCGATGAGCTGCTGCTAAAATGCCCTACGAAATACGAAGAGGCGCTGCCAGACCAGGCAGAGTAGAGATATTATGATTGCAGATCTTGGTCTTGGAGCGCTCGCCATCACATTGGTGGTCTCGATTTATGGTACGGTCGCCGCAATCTACGGCGGATTAAAATCAAAAGCGGAATGGATTGAGAGCGCTCGCCTCGCGATGCTGCTCACCTTCCCATTAATCAGTATCTCAGCCCTCAGCTTAATCTATTTGTTGGTCAATGGTCACTATGAGTTCGAGTTTGTAACCCGGGTGACCAGCAACAGTATGCCAACCTACCTCAAGGTAACGGCGCTGTGGGGCGCGCAAGCTGGCTCGCTGGTTTTCTGGTCCTGGCTGATGTCGGCTTTTGCGTCCGCAGTCACATTGCGGAAATGGGATCGGGATCGAGAGTTTTTACCTTGGGTGATCGTTGTCTCTTTGGTCACGCTCATGTTCTTTGTCAGTCTGATCCTTTTCTTTGAAAACCCCTTTGCGCGCATCTGGAGAATGCCCGACGGTCAATTCATCGCGGCGCTGTTCCAGCCGGCTGGAGGGGTGCTGGCTTCTTTGCGCGATGGTCAGGGTCTGAACCCGTTTCTACGCCACCCCGGGATGACGCTGCACCCGCCGACGCTCTATCTTGGGTTTGTGGCGTTTGTCATCCCCTACGCATTTGCGATCGCTGCCCTGATCACCGGACGCACGGACGACCGCTGGATTCGCATTACTCGGCGCTGGACCCTGATCGCCTGGCTTTTCCTTTCACTGGGATTGATCATTGGTGGTCGCTGGGCTTACGATGTGCTCGGCTGGGGCGGTTATTGGGGGTGGGATCCGGTAGAAATCTCCGCCTTTATGCCCTGGCTTACGGGCACCGCATTCCTGCATTCCGTCATGATCCAGGAAAAACGGGGACTGCTCAAACACTGGAACATGGTCCTGATCATCTTGACCTATTCGCTGGTGATCTTTGGCACCTTCCTGACCCGCTCCGGGGTTTTATCTTCCGTTCACGCTTTTGCGGCAAGCGCGATTGGTCCGTTGTTCTTCGGTTTCATCGTACTGACGTTCGTCGGTTCGCTGTATTTGCTGTTGCGGCGCTGGGATGATCTTAAATCAGAAGGCACGATGACTTCCCTGCTCTCGCGCGAAGCGTTGTTCTTGCTGAACAATCTGCTTTTTATGGGGATTCTGGTGGTCTGTTTTTGGGGAGTGATCTTTCCCCTGGTCTCGGAACTGGTGACCAACCAGAAAGTCACCGTGGGTCCCCCCTTCTACGAACGGGCGACTGCACCGCTTTTTGCGGGGTTGCTGCTGCTAATGGGGATTGCGCCTCTCTCAGCCTGGAGGCATTCGACGGCGAAAACCCTCGGCCGCGCCATCTGGAAGCCGACGATCCTGGCGGCTTTGGTCGGGATCGGGGCGCCGTTGGCTTTGGGCATCCGTAGTTGGGCTGCCCTGCTGGGGTTCTTCCTGGTAGCGTTGGTTGCTTTTGTGACCCTGTACGAATTTTGGCGGGGGATGATGGCGCGGCGCCGAACCCAGGGGGAAGCTCTGCCGGTTGCGTTGGCGAATATGATCGCCAGAAATCGCCGCCGCTATGGCGGGTATATTATCCATCTAGGCGTGGTGCTGATGGCGATTGGCATCATCGGTATGGAAATGTTCCAAAAGGAAACTCAAGGCACAGTTCCCGCTGGCGGTTCGATCTCCTTCGAGGGTTACAAAATTACGTATCAATCGCTGTCTTCTTTTGATACCCCTGACGGGAGAAATGTTACTAGAGCGGTCGTGAACGTCGAAAAGAATGGCAAGAATGTCGGAGAGCTATATCCAAGGCGCGACTTCTTCTTCGAATCGCAGCAGCCAGTGACGATCCCGGGCGTACGTAGCACCTGGGAGGACGATCTGTACATCATTCTAGTGGATTGGCTTCCGATCTCATCACAAGGGGCGACATTCAAGGTCTTTGTCAATCCACTCGTGAACTGGCTCTGGCTGGGCGGGTTCGTTTTCATTCTTGGGACGCTCGTTGCTGCCTGGCCCGACAACGAACCCGAGCTGGCGACTGCCCGGAAGCGCAGGCGCGCTGCCGCGCCGGCGGAGGCTTAATGAATTGAGCGGAAAGATGAAGTTCTGGCGCCTCTTGATTTTTCCTGCCTGGATGACTCTGATGTGGTCCAGCGTGGCTTTGGCTCAAGACGCCCCGCCAACCCCGCTGCCGGTGACGGATGATCAGGTCAACGCGCTTGCCAGGGATATGTATTGCCCGGTCTGTGAGAACACCCCATTGGACGTCTGCCCAACCAAGGCTTGCGCCGAGTGGCGGGAACTGATCCGGGACAAACTGGCTGATGGCTGGAGCGAACAGCAGATCCGCGCCTATTTCGTTGATCGGTTTGGCGATCGGGTGCTTGCCGAACCTCCGCCGCGCGGTCTCAACTGGCTGATCTATATCATGCCGCCGCTTGCGTTTTTGGCTGGCGCGTATATCCTTTTTCGCGCATTTAAGAGCTGGACCGCTCCAGCTTCTGAACCAGTCGTAAAGGACGCGGATAGCGAAGCCGACAAATCGGATCCCTATCTGGATCGGCTAGAAGAAGAACTGCGTAAACCTTAGGAATAAAAAGATGGAACAAGAAAATTTAACCGATACTCAAAAGCCGGAACGCAGCCGCCCCCGATGGGGGCGCATTCTTGCTTGGGCGGGGCTGGCGGCGTTACTTTTCCTCTTACTCCTCGGATTAATTAATGCTCAAAAAGGTCAGATGAAAGTTGGCGAAAAAGCGCCCGCTTTCACGCTCACCACATTCGATGGGCGGGTGATTAATTCTGAAGACTTGCGGGGAAAAGTGGTTGTCTTGAACATCTGGGCTTCCTGGTGCAAACCTTGTGAGCAAGAAGCCGCCGATTTGGAAGCCGCCTGGCGGTACTATGAACCCGACGGGTCGGTCGTCTTTCTGGGTGTGGCTTGGACCGATACGGATAAAAAATCCTTTGAATATCTTGATAAATTCCAAATCACCTATCCAAACGGACCAGACCTGGGGACGAAAATTTATCATGCCTTTCGCGCTACGGGCGTTCCGGAGACTTATATCATCGATCGCAATGGGATTCTGACTCATGTGAAGATCAGTCCGTTTCGATCTGTCGAAGAAATCCGCCAGGTCGTCGATGCGGCGATGGAGAGATAAAAAATATGGGAATTGGCTCCATTTTCCTGATCCTGGCTTTACTTCTGCTGGTTATCATATTTGTCGGTCGCCCGATCATCGAGAAGCATAACCCCGAAGCGCTCCAAAACAATCAGATCGACCACGAGCGCTCAGCCCTTTTGGCGGAACGCGATCGCCTGATCAACACCTTGAGAGAACTGGAATTCGACCATGAATTGGGGAAGATTCCGCAAGAGGACTATCCAGAGCAGCGGGCGCGCCTCATGCAGCATGGCGCAAACCTGCTTCGCCAGTTGGACGCCCTGGAGTCTGCTGACAGCCAAGGTTTGTTCGAAGAGAGGCTAGAATCTGCCATCGCCGTTCGCCAGTCTGAAGCCGCTCTGGCGTCTGCGCAAGCCGGCAATCATTGGAACGGATCGTCTTCTCGGGTGGCAGGTTCTGTTGTGGCGGCGCCTGATGACGATCTGGAGGTCCTGCTTGCCAGCCGGCGCCGGGCGCGTCAAGATAAGGCGGCTGGCTTTTGCCCCAAATGCGGTGGTCCGCTGCAGAAGTCGGATCGCTTTTGCCCCAAATGTGGCGCAAAATCGCCCTAAATTGATTTCCAGACCAGACTACTCTTGGATTGGCAAAGAATATTGTGAAGCATATTGCACTGGTTGTAATGCTGTTTGGCGCTCTCGGGCTTTCGGGGTGTAACTTAACCCTGGCAGCCGATGTAACCCCACCGCCGGGGTATCAACAACAGCCGGCTGAGCCTGTTCAGGCGGAAGTAACCCCTACCCCTATTTATCCGCTGGTGCCGCCCGATCCCGTTGCGGGCGAGGCGATATACGCGGAAAAGTGTGCGCCTTGTCATGGGGAGTCGGGGTTGGGCGATGGATCGTTGTCGATGAACCTTCCCAGCCCGGTTCCGCCCATCGGAACGGGAGAGTTGGCGCGGCAAGCGTCTCCGACGCGCTGGTTTAACATTGTTACCAATGGGAATATGGAGCGCAATATGCCGCCGTTCAAAAGCCTGACTGACCGGCAGCGCTGGGATGTAGTTGCTTACCTCTATTCCCTTTCGAGCACCGCGGAGACCGTTGAGCGGGGCGCCAGCCTGTATCGTAAGAATTGTACTGAATGCCATGGTCCGGGTGGAAAAGGGGATGGCTCCCAGGCTGATGGGATTTCCATGCCCGATTTCTCCCGGTTGGAGACCGCGGCTGGCAAGTCGCAGGCGGATTTCTATCATGCGATTAAGGCTGGCGTTTCTGCGGGCATGCCAGCGTTTGGAGACAAGCTGGCTGATGGCGACATCTGGGCGTTGACTGAGTATCTGACGTCGCTTGGCTTCGGGCAGACATATCCAACTGCATCCGCGACACAACCTCCATCAGCCAAAGCTACAGAGTCATCTGAACCGCTGGCGCTGGAAGGGGACCAAGATCAGATTGATGAAACGAGTTCAGGTTCTGTCTCGGGGCTGGTGGTGAATCGATCTGGCGGCGGGGCGCCAGTGGGAACTGAGGTAATGCTGCATGTGTTTGATCAAATGCAGCTTGTGTACACTGCCACTGCCCAGATCACCGAAGATAGCACATTTTCGTTCGATGAGGTAAATATTGCACCCGGGTTGTCCTTCGTGGCGAGTATTGATCATGGCGGGGTGGTGTACACTTCCGAGTTGGTCGCCGCCAATCCGCAGAATCTTGAGGTCAATCTGCCAATCGAGATTTTCGATACAACAAGCGATACTTCAAATCTATCGATCGATCGTTTGCACTATTTCTTCGAGTTTCTGGACGAAAAAACAGTCCGGGTGGTTGAACTGTACATCATCTCGAACCTGACTGACCAGACGGTTGCCGCGCCGGCTGCCGGCGACCCGGTTCTCGACTTTTCATTGCCGAAAGAGGCGAGCGACCTGGAGTTTCAAGACGGAGAGCTTGGTGGGCGCTACGTAAAGACCGAGGATGGGTTTGCCGACACAACGCCTGTCCGTCCCGGTTCGGGCGCCTACCAGGTGCTATTCTCTTATAACATGCCCTACGATCGCAAACTCGTGCTGAACCGCAAGATGCCTCTGGACACCAATGCGATTGTGATCCTGGTGCCCGAAGAGACTATCAAAGTAAAAAGCGATCAAATCCAGGACGCGGGTGGGCGGAACGTCCAGGGAGTTCAGTATCACATGTATAGCGGCGGTGGGTTAGCGCGGAACGAAGAGCTTTCGCTCACCGTCACCGGCAGAGCACCCGCAGGTGTGGAGACCTCAGCAGCCGACTCGAGAAGAAATCTGATCATCGGCGTTGGCGCATTGGGCATCGTGATGATCCTGCTGGGCGTTTGGATGTACATGCGCAATCGGTCCGAACAACCCCGCGGCGCAGTTCCAGCAAGACCACAAGCTGCGAAAATTGAAAAACCCGAAGATGTGATGGACGCCATTCTGGCGCTGGATGACCTATATCGAGAAGGTCAATTGCCGGATGAGGCTTATCTACAGCGGCGGGGGGAATTGAAAACTCGTCTGAGCGAGTTAATGGATCGGCAGGATTGAACGCGCAATGATCGAGGTTCGCGGACTGGTCAAGCGGTTCGGTCTGAAGACCGTGTTAAAAGACCTGGACTTTCAAGTGCAGGCGGGGGAGTTTGTTGCCCTGTTAGGTCCCAATGGAGCCGGGAAGACAACCTTCCTGCGCATCCTTGCCTCGCTGTCGCGCCCGGCAATGGGCGAGGTGCGGATTGCCGGCTACCGGCTGCCCCAACAAGCGGCGGCAGTTCGGCATATTCTCGGGGTCGTGTCGCACCAACCGCTGCTCTACGGAGACCTGACCGCCGAGGAGAACCTGCGTTTTTACGGGAAAATGTATGGGATCGGAGCGCCGGAGAAACGCATCGGGGAAGTGCTCGATCTGGTTGGTCTTTCGCTGCGGCGGCGGGACCTCGTCCGCACTTTTTCGCGGGGGATGCAGCAACGGCTGGCAATCGGCAGGGCGGTGTTGCATGACCCGGAAGTGATGCTCTTCGACGAGCCGCACACCGGATTGGATCAAGACGCTTCTGTGATGCTGGACGGCGTCCTGCGGGAGGTTGCGGCGCGCGGCCGCACTGTCGTGATGACTTCGCACGACTTGGCGCGGGCGGGCGATCTTGCCAGCCGCTTTGACGTCATTTCACGCGGCAAGGTTGTGGCTTCAGTCGGGCGGGCGGAAATGCCCGCGGCAAAGCTGCTCGATTTTTATCGCGCGTCGATCTCTATAAGGGAGGACGCCGCCCGCGTGTCGTCCGAGCAACCCTCCTCAAGGATCCGGATGTGATGGGCGGCGAAGTCAAAATTGCGACAAGCCCTTCCAAGGCGGTAATCAGAAAACCCACGTCGTTTTATTTGCGCACGGTTTGGGCAATCGTCTGGAAGGACCTGGCAGCCGAATTGCGCAGCCGTGAGTTGCTCACCAGCATGTTGGTTTTTGCCCTGCTGGTCATCTTGATCTTCAACTTTGCCCTGGAATTAGATCCCCGCGCGCGCTTTAATGCAGCCAGCGGGGTGTTGTGGGTCACTTTTGCGTTCGCCGGAACGCTTGGTCTCAACCGTTCGATGGCGATGGAAAAAGATCGGGGCTGCCTGGATGGGCTGCTGCTGGCGCCGGTTGATCGCAGCGCGATTTTCTTTGGCAAGGCGCTGAGCAACTTATTCTTTATGCTCATCGTCGAGGCGATTGTGCTGCCAATCTACAGCCTGCTTTACAACATCAATTTATTCAACCCGGGCTTGATTGCTGTTGTACTGCTGGGATCGATCGGATACGTTGCCGTCGGTACGCTTTTGGCGAGCATGGCAGTCCAAACCCGCACGCGCGATGTCCTGCTGCCGATCCTGCTCTTTCCAATTGTGATCCCATTGTTTATCGCGGCGGTCAAGGCGAGCGCGGGTTTCCTGCAAAGCCTGGAGATGTCTGAGATTTGGCCCTGGTTAAACTTACTGATTGTGTACGATTTGATTTTCTTAGCAGTGGCGTTTATGGTGTTCGATTACGTGGTTGAGGAATAATCGATCTTCCGCACTTTAAGATCATAAAAAAATAGGAGGAACGGATATATGGAGGCAAAACCAAAACTGCTCTCGATCTTGGACGGCGTTTCAGTCGTGATGCTGCTGATTGCGACTGGGATGGTTTTTTTCTATGCACCGGTTGAAGCTGTGATGGGCTTGGTTCAGAAAGTATTCTATTTTCATGTCGCAGCCGGTTGGGTCGGAATGTTGAGTTTCCTGACGGCAGCGATTGTCGGAATCATCTTGCTGCGGACGGGGGACCGCAAATGGGATATCGTCGGGTTGGCGTCTGTGGAACTCGGATTGGTGTTCTCATTTATCAATGTCGTCACCGGATCGATCTGGGCTAGACCGATTTGGAACACCTGGTGGACCTGGGATCCGCGCCTGACCACCGCGACCATTATGATTTTGATCTATGCAGCCTATTTAATGCTGCGTTCCGGAATTGAAGATCCCGACCGCAGGGCTCGTTTTGGAGCGATTTACGCAATCCTCGGTTTCCTGAGCGTGCCGCTCACGTTCTTCTCGGCGCGGCTTTTCAGGGGTATTCATCCGGTGGTGATTGGCTCGAACCAGCCCGGGGCGGAAGGTCAGTTTGATATGACCCCGCTGATGCTGCAGACGTTTTTTTTTAGCCTCATAACCTTCACGGTCATTTTTGTTGATCTGTTATGGCATCGTGTCCGGTTGGGGCGTTTGCAAGACCGGGTAGAGCAATTGAAATTGAAGCTGAACGTCTGAGGCGCGTAGGAGTTGAACATGATTTCAGGAATAATTTTCACGCTAATTAACCCGCTCGCGATGGCTGCGATCTTTATGGCGCCGGGACTGCAGGAAGGACCAGCCGAAACTTTTAATTATATGGTTGCAGGCTTTGTCGTGATATTTGGCGCGATGGGGCTTTACCTGGTTAGCCTGGCAACCAGAAACAAGAACCTGAGCCAGGACCTAGAAACGCTGCAGAAAATCGACGAACGGGCAGGCTAGCCTCGATTGACCCTGGGTTAATTGTTTGGGCATCCCGATGTGGGCTGGAGCGGGATCAGCCAGCGTGCCAGGAAAAACGCGGCGAACAGTCCGATCAGTTGAAATACGCCTTTCAACAGCCAGAGCTCTGGCGAAACAAGCCAATCCGGGATTTTCAGGAACAGGGCGAAAAAGAGACCGAAGATTGCCCAGCGATAGGCGCTGCGGGCGCCAAAATAGCCCTCGCCGAAATAACGGAAGAGCCAGAAAGCGCCGATCCCGGTCAGAATAATCAGCAGCAGGATTACGAAAGCCGCTAGGCTGGCTATCCGGCTTGGCTGGCTGAAGCTTTCCGGATCAGCGACCAGCATGTGGATATCGCCGGTCATCAGATAAGGGAGGAGCAGATTCAGGGCGGCGCTCGTCAGCGTGAATGCCAACACGGTGATCCCGCTCAGCACGATTGCGCTGCGTTTGCTTTTCTTCAGGGTCATTCGTCAGCCATCCAGCCGCGGCAGACCTTTTTGACGGGTCCTGCCAGGACGAGGTGGTAATCTTCCGCGATCGTGACCTGCAAAACGCCTCCTGGGTTGTGGACTGAAACCCGTGCATCGCACTGCTCAAGCCGGCGGGCAACCGCCGCGGCGGCGCAACTGCTGCTCCCTGAAGCCAGGGTATAGCCGGCGCCGCGCTCCCAAATTTCGATCTTCAGGTTCTGGCGGTCGATTACTTGCAGGAACTGGACGTTGGTCCGCTTCAGGAAGCGCGGATCGAGCTCGATGACGGGACCCAGACGCCGGGCAACCTCGGCATTGAGGCGCGGGTGCAGCACTACGCAATGCGGGTTTCCCAGGCTGACGGCGCAGAAGAGCAGCTCCTCACCGTCTACACAGATCGTTTCGTTGACGACCGCGCGGTCGAGCCCGCTCATTGGGATCGACGCGCTGCTAAAATCCGCCTGCCCCATTGCAAGCGTCGCCCACCTCCCGTTTTGCTCGACCCGGGCGGTTACAACGCCGCCAGCGGTCTGGATCCGAAAATCTGCCGTTTCTTGATCGGTCGGGCGGGTCTTGAATTTTTCGAGCAAGCCGGCTTCCCACAGAAAACGCGCGAAAATCCTCAACCCGTTGCCGCTTTTCTCCGCCTCGCTCCCGTCGGGGTTGAAGATCTGCAGACCGAAATCAGCCGTATCGACTGGGAGGGGACCCAGCAATACGCCGTCGGCGCCAACGCCGTAATGCCGATCGGTCAACCGCTGGATCCAGCCCGCCGAGATTGGCTCCGGCAAATCTTCTGGCTGCACCACCAGATAATCGTTCCCCAAAGCCTGATATTTGACGAATGGGATGCCCGGCGCTGCGCGTTTCAAAGCTCGAAGCCGTCCCGACGAAATTCGGATCGCAGTTCGGCGGGGATGGATTTGCGCATCTTTTCAGCTCGGTGGATCGCCCGCCTGAGCCAGTAATCCTCGGGGAGGAGTTGGTCAATTTCAGCCAAAGTGAGCCAGCGCGATTCGGAGTGTTCATCCCCATGCATGGCTTCGCCGGGTGTTTCGAGTGTGCAGCTATAGATCGCTCCAAGCAATTCGTTTTCAGGAATAGCCGCGCCGCGGTAAAAATGAGTGGTCGCGAGCAAGAATTCGATCCGGACTTCAACCCCTGTTTCTTCGCGCACCTCACGGTAAAGCGCCTGTTCGTAGCTTTCGCCCTGTTCAACCCGTCCGGTTACACATTCCCATGCTCCGGCTTCGAAATCTCGCTGAGCCGATCTGCGCAGGAGCAGATAGCGCCCCGAAGCCGAATCCCAGATAAGCGCAGCAATGCCGCCTAGAAAATGTCCAATGCTCATAACTATCCTGAAAGCTATTGTATCTTGAGGAACCTGGCGCGCAAGGCGTTGTCGATGTAATTCTCCCACAGCGGAGACATGGATTTGTACGTGAGCAGATGGGAAGAAAACGTCTGCAATATGAGCATCCCGTCCATACAAACAGCCGCTGTGCCGTGGGTGAGTTTATCTCCTGCCTTTGTTCCAATCAGGAGCGTTGCGTTCGAATCCGGCGACAGCTTCATCAGGTCGCCGATGTCGTAACTGATGATCCCGTTAGGGTCCCACCAGAAATTAGTGGTCGCGCTAAAACCTAGACCGCTGTTCGGTCGCTGTAATACTGGATTGTCGGGACTCAGAGCGAACATCGCCGCGTTTGACGGTGGTATCCGCTCCCAATCAGCTTCGTAACCTACGCCGCAGCGCGCGAGCAGCCCGCTGGCGGAGCCGCTGTAAGCCCCATCCAGATACCAGGTTTCAAGGATTACAGGCGTACCGGCGTCGATCGCTTTTAGCGCGGGCGCGAAGAAATCCGCCTTGATGCCGTCCTTGTCTTCAGCGGCGATGATAATCAGGTCCCATTGATCGCCGTCTTGAGGTCCGCCGGCTAAATCATCCAGCAGCCATCCATAAGCGCTGCCGTCATCTTTATAGGGGAGCCCCATCTCATCGAGCGTCAGCTTGACATAGCGAACGGTGTCCAGTCTGGCAGTCATATCCTCATACAGCAGGATCTTGGCGGTGGTTTTCCACTCCTGATAAGCGGCTTCATCGAATTCTGCGGCAGGGGCAGGTTCGGTCGGTTGAGGGGGCGGGGATTCTAGCGCGGCGGGCTTGGTGGGTTGAGGCGCCTCAACCGGCGGCGCGAGGGTGACGCCTGGCTCGGGGGTGGGCGCCTGAACTGGCACTGTTTCAGCCGCGGCGGTCAGTTCGATTTCCCGATCCAACTGCTGTTGGACGAGCAGCGTCTGTTTGACATTGATATCCAGCTCGGTTTCGCGGATCTGGGTCTGCTTCAGGGCTTCACTGCCGCTTGCGGGCGTCAGGTTGCAAGCTGAAATCACCAGCAACAAGATCAGCACGAAGGACAGCCTGGTTTGGAAATGCTTGAACTCAATGATTGAACCGAGGACGATCAATATGGATTAACCGCCTCCAAACCGGACGCGCAAAGCATTGGT
>MWTA01000051.1 GCA_002050125.1 Anaerolineae bacterium UTCFX2
TCCTTTGAGTTTTAACCTTGCGGCCGTAGTCCCCAGGCGGTAGACTTATCGCGTTTGCTGCGGCACAGATGGCTTTTACACCACCTACACCAAGTCTACATCGTTTACAGCTAGGACTACCGGGGTTTCTAATCCCGTTCGCTCCCCTAGCTTTCGCGTCTGAGCGTCAGGTGCGGCCCAGAAGGCCGCCTTCGCCACTGGTGTTCCTCCCGATATCTACGCATTTCACCACTACACCGGGAATTCCACCTCCCTCTGCCGTCCTCTAGCTCGGTAGTTTTGAACGTCCTCTCCCAGTTGAGCCGGGAGCTTTCACATCCAACTTTCCAAGCCGCCTGCACGCGCTTTACGCCCAGTGAATTCGGATAACGCTTGGCTCCTACGTGTTACCGCGGCTGCTGGCACGTAGTTAGCCGAGCCTTATTCCGGGGATACTGTCCTTCCTCATCTCCCCGAAAAGCGCTTTACAACCCGAAGGCCTTCTTCGCGCACGCGGCGTTGCTGCATCAGGCTTTCGCCCATTGTGCAATATTCCCTACTGCTGCCACCCGTAGGTGTCTGGCCCGTGTTTCAGTGCCAGTGTGGGGGGTCACCCTCTCAGGTCCCCTACCCGTCTTCGCCTTGGTAGGCTCTTACCCTACCAACTAGCTGATGGGACGCAGGCCCCTCCCAAAGCAGGATTACTCCTTTTCGTCTCAAGTCCTCTAACTCTTGAGACCTCATGCGGTATTAGCAGCCCTTTCGAACTGTTATCCCACTCTTCGGGGCAGGTCGCCTACGTGTTACTCACCCGTTCGCCACTGAGTCCTATTTCTAGCACTCCGTTCGACTTGCATGTATTAGGCACGCCGCCAGCGTTCATCCTGAGCCAGGATCAAACTCTCCGCTCATTCTTCAGACTTTCTCAAGTCTGTTGCTTTTCTTCCTTACCTCTACCAGGCTTCCTATCACTCTTCAATTGTTAAGGTGCAGTTCTTGCGTACATTAGAGACTAAACGCCGATGTCACTTGTATGACATCGGCTCGTCCGACCAACAAGCCACAGGCTTTAGGTCCCTGACGCGATGTGCGCCATCTAAGGTTTTCAGCGATCTGCCATTTGGCGAGACCTGGTTTGTTCAATGTGCAGGTGCTATTATACGCACCTTCTCGCTGGTGTCAAGGGGGATATGTAACTAATTTACAATTCTCTTATAATTCCCCTTTTTCACCAGGTTATTCATCTCCCCGCTTACCATGCGGCGTGCGAATCCAGGCTACCTGCTTTTGCCAATAACGTGACTTAATTGCCAGGACCGTTCTCCAGACAATGTAAACCGGTCCCGTGAGAATCGCCAGATAAGCGCGCAGCGGGGCGCGTTCGAGCGCTAACCCAACTAACGGATAAATGAACAGCAGCGCCAATATCCCTGCCAGAGCTGCAAAGACCGCACCAGAAAAAAGGGGACCGAACAGCAAGTTCGCGGCAAAGCAGAACATCAAAGCCAGAAGGCAGATCATCGTCAAAGTGGAGTAAGAAGGCAAGAGGGCTTGAAGCGCGCCTTCTAAAACCATCGGGTCTTTATCGTGCAATCCTTGCTTTAACAGTTGGTTGGCATAATTGCGGCTGCTGTCATGTGTGCCGCGCAGCCACCGGGCGCGCTGCGCCCTGGCTTCCGACCAATTGCGCGGCGATTCTCCATACGCCACCGCCTGCGGCTCATAAAAAATAGGCGCGCCCGCCAGGAGCATTTTCTGGCGCAGGTTGTAGTCTTCGGTTAAACCGCTTCCCCAGGCGAGCTTGCGCAACAGGTCCGCCTTGATGCAGATCGAATCGCCCATGTTCTTGGCAGAAAAACCCAGGTTCGAACGACCCAGATTCTGGAAGCGGTTATCCACCAGGAAAAGCGCCCAAGTAAGTGCCGGAAACCATCCTTCGCTTGGGTTGGAGATGGCATGCTGACCCTGTATCGCTTGATGCCCTTGCGACAGGCGCACATTCATGGCTGACAAGAAATCAGGATCGACTTGCGTGTCCGCATCGAAAACAATCACCGCGTCGTATGGCTGGTGCGGTAAAGTAACCGAGAACAACCAGTTGAGGGCAGCCGATTTCCCGCCACGTTCTCCGCTTTGCCTTTCGTATACGTTCGCCCCGGCTGCGCGCGCCAACTCAGCCGTCCGGTCGGTGCAGTAATCGGCGACGATATTGATGTGATACAAGCTCTCAGGGTAGTGCAAGCGTTTGAGCCGCGCTACCGTTTCCTCGATGACCGTTTCTTCGTTGTGCGCCGGAATTGCCAGCATAAAGAATTGGGACGGCTCCACGGAATCGGGCGCAAATGGCTGCCGTTTGCGCAGCGAACCAAACGCCAGAAGATACCAATAACATAAAGGCACGAGCAATGCGATGATAACCAACCAAGCCAGAACTGCCATTTAAATATCCCCTACAAAACCTCGTTCCTCATAAGTTTCTAAAGTCGAACGATCTTACCCAACAAAATGCACTGGCGCTGGTTGCCCTTGATTTTTATCCAGGGCGATCAAGGAATCGATATAGAATTTTGCTGCCCAGTTCGGAAGCTTAAACCTTTCGTAATGCCCAAAAACCGGCGCCGATCCTGGTATGCCTCCCCGAATGTCGAGGTTTTTTGTCTTCAGATTCTGCTGGCTGGCGACAAAATGGATCGCTTTATACGCGGCGGCGTAAAATCGCTGTTCGCCGCTCCGTTCGTAGAGAGTTAACCACAAAAGCGCAATCTGGCAATTGCCGGTGAGGCAACTGGAGCGGCTGGATTCCTGCCAATCCGGTCGGTATGTGCTTGCCAGCGCGCCGTCTTCTCGCTGTTTCTGAAGCAACGCTTCCAGCATCTTTTGCGCCGAGGCGATATATCTTTCCTCGCCCAGGCGAATCCCACATTCCAACAAACCTTCGGCAGTGTAAGCCAGGGTATGCGTGAGTGGATCCTGGTTTTCCTGGAAAGCACAGTTGTTGAACCACCCATGATCGTTCTGTTGGGTGCACGCCCAATCGAGATTACGGACCGCTGCCACTCGATAGCGCTCAACGCTCGTGCGCCGGTGAAGCTCCAGGAGCGCCCAGGCTACCCGCGTATCGATCACTTTAACCCGATCCAGATGCTGGTTGCGCTCCCAGTAACCCGCTTCGGTTTGGATCGAACAAAGCCAGTTTCCAGCCCGCCGGGCTGCCTCGAGATAGATTTGATTTCCCGAAAAATCAAAAGCCGCCAACAAGCCAAAAACCACCTGACCGGTGTCAAAAACGATCGGCTGGCTTGAAGTTTTCGCCTGCCAGTGAATCACGCCGCCTTCAGGCGTCATACAGCTCAACAAATAGTCCGCCAACGAAAGCGCCTGCGGATATACATCCGATCTGCCCAGGCGCTCAGCCGCATTTAGCAATGTTGGGATGGTGTAACCCGTTGTCTCCGGATAGGAAGGCGCCCAGGCGCGCCGCAGCAGATGATACCCTTTCGAAATCCCCCCGTCGTTTGTAGCACGCTGCGCCTGTTGGATCCAATCCAGCGCGGCGTGCAGGCGCGCGGAGGTCGTGCGCTCCAGATGCATCATCGAATCACCAGGGCTGCCGTCCAGCGAACCCGGCATCGATATCGTGCCAGAACTGGATCTGCCCCTCGCCATATTTCCAGCAAAGGTAGACCTCGCGCCCATCCCGCAGCGTTGGAAAATCCACCAAGCCTTGGTTGATGTCCTTAATAACCGCCCCGGCAGCCTGGATTTGCCTCACAAGCTGGTCGAGCCGCTGGAACTCCTGCACCATCTGGCTGGCAGCCCGGCTGCCGCCGTTCCCAAGCGATTTTTCGATCACCCGCCAGGTATCTGTCTCGCGGTCGAGGATTCCCTGCCGGATTTCAAGCACCTCCCGCAGCAACGGGCGGATGATCTCGAGGGCAGTATTTGCCTCTTCAAGCGTGAAGTAACGCGACGTATTCTCACTCATTGTTTATTCCGGCAATCTCTTTGCATCTCGTCTGCAGGCAAACAACAACACCCACCCGCATCAGGAATTTAGCCCGATTATAACCTCTGCCGTCTCTATGAAACAGCAGAGCCCAGTGTCCGAAAAGCGGAAGAGTCTGGGTCTGGACTTCTTGATGTAAAAGGCTATATAGCCTGATAAAACATTATAATCAACTTAGCGAGTGAAGATGTGGCGCACTTCCGAAGTACGTTGCACCTTAGTCGTGGGTCTGTCTTCAATCGCTGGGACGAATGGAGGGTGTTTGCCGATTGATTCGAGGGCTCAGAGGAATAAGGGTGTCGGGTAGTTAAGCCAGTCAGGTTCTCAGCCGACAAACAGCCATAGAGCCTGTAGCATTGCTGCCAACAGCCAGCCGATGAGGCTGAGTAACGTATAGATTCGCCGGCCGGGCGGTGGCAGACGCAACACCAGGTCTGCCAGCCCGATGAACGCCGGGTACAGACTGATCACATAGCGGTTGGTTGACTGGATCGGCGAGGCGGTCAAATTGAGTTTGACGGTGAAAAGAGCCAAACTAACGAAGGTGTAAATCAGCAGCGCAGGTTCCTTGCGATAGCGTGACTGGGTGCACATCCAGAGGACTAATCCCAAGAAAACCGTCACTGAAATCGCCTCGCTGACCGAGATGTAATCCCTCACCGTCAGCGCAAATTTAATTGCCTTGAAAAAGCCGGTGACCGGGTCGACAAATTTGACTTTGGAATACCTACTATAACTATCGGTGTAGAATCCAGCGCCTTGGGTGAAACGCCAGGCGGTAAATCCCAAGAATCCTAACGGGGCGATCAGTACGCCACCCAATTTGGGTAAGATAGATTGGTGCGGGTTGCGCTGCCACTCTTGCCAGGCGAACAGAGCTAGCGGGAAGATCAGGAGCACGCCTTGTGCGCGCGTTAATCCCGCTAACGCCGCCAGCAGCCCGCTAAACAGCCACTTACGCCGGTATATAAATAGCAGGCTACCGATAGCGCATGCCGAGAACACCGCCTCGGTGTATGGACCAAACAAGAAGAAGCTGGTCGGGTAGGTTGCCCACACCAACATGGTCCAATGCGCCAACAGTTTGTTATTGAAAACATCGAGAACGAGTTGGTACAAAGCGATCAGTGCTGCCATTGCAGCCAGTGTAGACAGTATCAGACCAGCCGGCACCGGCTGCCCGCCGGTGAGCGGTTTCAACCCCATCACCAGGTACGGATACAACGGTAGAAAATTGGTATCACCTATCCCCACCCCGGGGTACCCTTCCAGGGCAATGTTCATGTAGTGGACCGCGTCCCAGCGCAGCCATACGTCAAAAACCGCTCGACCCAGCTTGGTGGTCTGCGGCGTCACCTGCCCGTAAATTTCCTCTACTGCCCCGCCTTGCAACGGAAGGTGCGGCTCGACCGTCCACCATACCAACCCTAACCACAAACTCAACCCTATCCTCAGTCCCAATGCCAGTAGGATCGGGAAATGGTAGGCGCGCCAAAAGAAAATGAGAGAGTGCTTCAAACTGGAAGCAGGCGAGACGCTGGATGTCACGAGGGAATTATATTATGTATTAACGCGAAGAACTGCTCGAC
>MWTA01000003.1 GCA_002050125.1 Anaerolineae bacterium UTCFX2
TGTTGATTTCTGTGCTCAATACCCTCACATCGGGTATATCCAATGGTACCGTTGCTCGTGCTCGTTTCATCCGTTTCTTCCACTGTCTACAATCGTCAGCGGCGCCGCCCGTCGCAGTGATGGAACCCGGGTGCGCGTTGCTAGCGTAGAGCAGCCCAGTTCAATAGCAGAAAATGTCGCACCGAATCTCGAAGACGCCTACCTCGGTTCCATTAATAAAATCATCCCCCTTGATTTCAATCTTGCTACTCGCCTGTGGTAATTTCTCCCTAGAGTATTATAGAAACCATCAAGCAGCTGTATTATCAAGTGCATATCCTGCAATTGAATCCAGGCTCATCTCACACCCTTGCTGCCAAATTGAAGAGAAAACGTCATCCGAAAGACCCTTTTGGAGGGTTGCTAATGCTTCGGCATGAGCGGCTGCAGAATATTGCATTGGCGAACGGGTTACTTGCAGAGCAGCCCAAAGGGCATGGGCAGCACCGCTCAATCGTATTGCGCGCTCATATTCTTTTTCCCTGAAGGCTACAATCACTAGAATTTCCAGGCACTCAGCCAGAACTTCTCTCTCTCCAAGTAAATGGCACAGGCGCAGGCTCTCTATTGCTTGAGCCTTAGCAGATGCAAGTTCATCTCGTTTGAGGGCGATCCAGGCGAGGTTGGCTAAAGACACTGCAATGCCTTTGGTGTATCCAGCCTGACCGGCAATCTTGTGAGCCTCAGTAAATCGCGCAGCCGCCTCGTCATGTTCACCTGTGCAGAGCCTCACCCATCCCAGGTTGGTCAGCGCACAGTATATCCCTAGATGATCACCTGCTTTACGCGTCAATGTCAAGCTCTTCTCATTCAACCGGGCAGCCTCGATCCAGTCACCCTGATCGATCGCAATCCACCCCAAATCGAACAACACTCTGGCGATACCCGGTTGGTCCCCACACGACTTATATAGAACCAGGCTTTCTTTTAATGACTTCCGTGCTGATGTCCAATCACCTTTCCTGTAAGCCAATGAGCCTGTCGTCTGGAGGACCCTTGCCCGCAAGGAATCCGGTATGCAATCTGAAGTCATGTTCAGCAGCACCTGCTCTAACCAAGCATGTCCTTCGCTATAATAGCCGCGCCGCCGCCAGAAGACCGCCAGCGTGCAAGCCATGCGTGCAGCCATCTCTACTTGACCTGCTGCCAGCAACCAGCTCAAAGCTGCCCTCAAGTTATCGATATCGAGTTCCATGCATGTTAGCCATGCTGCCTGATCAGGTCCATTCAGATGAGCCTCAGCGCGTCCTGCCCAAGCCGAGTAGTAGTCCGCATGACGTTGGTGCAATAATCCGAACTCGTCGCCGGTTTGAAGCTGCTCCAGGGCAAACTCACGGATCGTTTCCAAGTTCAGGTATCGGGATTCCTCGGCAGTAGGGCTGACTTTCTGGCGCAGTAGAAGGCTCTGATCCAGGAGTACTCCCAGGCTATTTGTTATATCTGGCATTTGCAGAACGGCTTCGCGATCGGTAGAAAATCCCTGCAAAGTGAAGGGGAACGCACAGACTGCCTCGGCGGCTGCCAGGGTGAAACTACCTTTGAACACAGCCAGGCGGTTCAGCAGCGTGCGATCCGTGGGTGGCAGCAACCCATAACTCCAGGCAATGGCGTTTTCCAGCAACTGGTCGTGCGGTTGATGACCCGAGGAGCCTTTGGCTAGTGCTGGCAAGCGTCGCTCCAGTCGCTGAAGCAGTTCCTTCACTGAAAAGAGCTTGATGCGCGCCGCGGCCAGTTCGATGGCTAAGGGCAAGCCGTCTAACCTGCGGCAGATTTCTGTTATCACAGGAACCAATTCCGGCGTCATGCGAAAGTCTGCCTGAGTTGCTTGCGCTCGCTCGCAGAATAATTGTACGCAGGCGGATTGAGCTGCTTCAATTGGGTTGTTCGTCTTTGGTACGTGCATGGGGAGTACTACATATTCGTGCTCCCCATAAAGATGCAGAATTGCCCGACTGGTGACTAGCAGCCTTAAACCCGGCGCACACCGTAACAGGTCGGACAGATAACCCGCTGCTGGAAGTAGGTGCTCGAAATTATCAAAGATCAACATCAGTTCTTTATTAGCCAGATGGTTTGAAATGGATTTCACCAAACTTTGGCTATTCGTTTCGCGAATCCCTAAAACGGCGGCTGTGACAGATGGCACCAAAGCAGGGTCTTGAACTGGCACTAGTTCAACTAGGTACACGCCGTCCTTAAAATTATGTTGCACGCGTAACCCTATCTCGATTGCCAGCCGGGTCTTGCCTACACCTACGGGACCTGTCAAGGTATGCAGCCGAACTTCTCTACGACACAGGTAGTTCACGATTGCTTCAAGCTCTTCGGAGCGTCCGATCAATGGGGTTATTGGCACAGGCAAATTGCTTGGCAAGAAGTTGCCCGGCGACACTGTAAACGACCTCATCTTATGGATCGGCCGCTCTCCAGTTGCTATCATAAGAAATTCGGAGGTTTCTGGTGCAGATAATGATAAGCAATGAGCCAAGCGTTCAGCCATCTGGCGTGACGGACGGCGCTCGTCTGCCTCGATCTTGCGTAAAGTAACCTCAGCACAACCTACGCGTTGAGCCAACCCTTTCTGGGTCAGATCAAGGGCTTTTCGGCGCCGTCGCACCCAATATCCAAAAGATTCCGACGTATCCATTGCCGCCTCGCCCGGCATCACCATTGTTATGAACACGATTTACGGACTAATCATATATATTGTATCTCATTTGTACCGAAAATCGATACCCTGTATTGTCGATCTAGTGTTGTAATGTGTCAATCAGAACAAATGGATCGCTCAGAAAATAATATTCAAGAAAGGGATTCGCTCATGAACGTAATTTGGACGGATGAAAGAACTGCTATCAAGGCAGGCATTGATGCTTGGATAAACGCAGTCGAGAGGGAGGACATACGTTTGTTGCCCCAAGTGGTAACCCAGGATCCAAGTTCGGTATGGATTGGCGCTGGTGCGAGCGAGTGGCTGGTTGGTTTTGAGGCCCTGGAGCAGGCTATGCAGGCTCAGAATGCCGCACTAGAGGAAATTCACATCACTGTCAGTGATGAGACCATCCATATCTCGCCCGAAGGAGATATGGCTTGGGCAACTAACCAGTGGGTCTTCAGCGGGAAAATGGGTGGTCAGCCTATTGCAATGAACCTGCGCTGTACCTGGATCCTAGAGAAGCAGGAGGATCATTGGGTGATCGTCCATTTTCACAAATCGGTTGGAATGCCGGTGTAAGAAGAAAGAAGTTCCCATTTGCCACTCCCAACATACTCGTGCGGTTGGCATTAGAGCATGACCTCGTGTTCACTTATTGACGAAGGAAGAAATGCTAAATTCCATCTGGTCAACATTGGAGGCGAGTTTCGACCCTTTGAACGAAGCTGCCTATTCAGCCTGGCTGAAAATCGCACAGGAGCAAAGTTATGCTCCGGGCTGGATTTCCTGGAGTCGGCTATCTTTATCTTCGGCTCCGAGCCATTCTCCACCTCCATGCATATGAAGATGTTTCCATACGGTTCGGAGCGGGTGGCCGAAGCGCGGTTTGGTCGGGCTGTGGAGCTAGGCATCTTGAGTAACATCGCTCAAGGAGCGGGGTATCAGGCCACGCAGAAAGGTCTGCATGCCGCACAAGAGTTCATCCAGGCGGCAGAAGAGCTGCTCTCTGTCGCTCAGCAGATCCCTCTGGCAGATATGGTGAGAATCAACGGCTATCTTGAGCGGATATGCCAGGCTTCGCTTACCGCACCGGAACCTCCGCTTGTTTTTGGCTCAGTCCAGTATTTCAAAAATATGCACCCCGGAAAGGCTGCGCCGCCCATGCGCCTTTTTGTGCATTACTTTGCCACGCTGGATAAATACCGGGGCAACTCGCACCTGGCCTCGTGGCAGCATTATGGCATCGAAGGCAACCGTTGGGAAGTGCTGCCAGAAGTCTGGGAGGGGAAGTTGAACACCCTCGATCTGATCTACGCGGAGTTAGAGGGGCGAGAGATACCACGCGAAGAATATGCCTCTATCCTGCAAGATCTGGAGGGGCGCGGCTGGATCAAGGAAGTTTCCGGCAACTATCTAACGACCGAGGGAGGACTAAAGCTGCGCGACGAGGCCGAAGCGCTGACCGACCGATATTTCTTTACGCCCTGGGCATGCCTGAGCGAGGCTGAACAAGCCGAATTGTCTGCGCTGGCGGATGAGCTGAACGCCGGTTTGGAAGTTACAAAATTAACGTCGGCATAAACCATGAAGAAACCTATGTGGAGGCGTTATGACAGATTCTGATTACCCAGAAAGTTACGTTAACACTCATTGGGTAGCCGGCCATATAGATGATCCTCGCGTTCGTTTGGTTGAGATCATTTGGGGTGCCTCGCCTGTTTTTGGCAAACCAGCTTATGACAACCAACACATTCCTGGCGCCATTGCATGGGACTTCGAGAGCGATCTCCAGGATTCCGTCCGCCGGGATGTCATTGACCAAACCGGCCTGGAAGCCCTATTTTCGAGATCGGGCGTCACACCAGAATCGACGGTTGTCCTCTACAGTGGTTTGAACAACCTGCT
This sequence comes from Anaerolineae bacterium UTCFX2, assembly GCA_002050125.1. Lineage (GTDB taxonomy): Bacteria > Chloroflexota > Anaerolineae > Anaerolineales > UBA4823 > UTCFX2. Next base: position 4,601 of record MWTA01000003.1, read on the forward strand.
GGCAACTTACGCGTTCTGGCTGTTGAAGATATACGGTCATTCACATCTAAGCTTGCTGGATGGCGACCGACAAAAGTGGCTGGACGAGGGCAGGCAAACAACCCAAGAAAACCCTCTGGTCACCCCAACGAGTTATCATGCCCGAGAACCTGATTGGAGCCTGCGTTCCAGCCGCGAGGATGTGCTCGGATCTATTGATGAGGCGAATCACCTGCTAATCGATGCCCGCTCTGTCGAAATGTACAGCGGTCTCGATAAAGCCGGGGCGGCACGTGGTGGACATATACCTGGCGCGATCAACCTCGCAGCCCTCCGTGAGACCAACCCGGATGGATCCTTCAAGGCCTGGCGGGTTCCGACGGTTAAAGCAGGTGGAACCTTTAAATCAGCGATAGAGTTACAAATCATGTTCGATAGTTTGGGTATCACAGCGGATAAAGAGCTCATCACGTATTGTGTGCGCGGTGGCTTGTCTACGCACGCCTGGTTTGTATTGACCCAATTACTTGGTTATCCAAAGGTGCGTGAGTATGATCGCTCTTGGGCAGAATGGGGCAACTCGCCCGACACCCCAATCGTGACGGGAGAACAGCCCTATGCCGAAGAATGTTAGGAATGTCCCAGGTAGTTCTGTAGAAATCTTTGAGAGTATATTTTTCTCTGTCATCTCAAACTTTGACCCGAATACAAGTTATAGTAAAATGCCCGATGGAGGGATGAGACTTGACCCCGATGCTGAGCGTTTCGCTGTTAGGCGATTTCAGCATTCTCCATGATGAAAAGCCCGTCGCGGAAATCGATACGCCGCGCCTGCAATTGCTGATGGCATATTTAATGCTTCACAGAAATGCTCCACAGCCCCGTGCACACCTGGCATTTTTATTCTGGCCTGATACGACTGAGACCCAGGCGCGCACGAACTTACGGTACCTGTTGCACAACCTGCGGCGCGCATTACCGAATGCGGACTCCTATTTAAACGTAAGTACACAGACCTTGCAGTGGCAGCCTGATAATCCAATAGCCCTGGATGTAGCCGATTTTCAAACCGCACTGGTTCAAGCCAGACTAGCGTCACAACGGATCGATTCTGCTGCAATGCGAGTGGAGCTGGAGCGGGCAGTTGCCTTGTACCGGGGAGATTTACTACCAAGCTGCTACGATGATTGGATCATCCCTCAACGTGAAGCTTTACGCCAGGCATATCTCGGCGCTTTAGAGCATTTGGTTCGGATTGCAGAAGAACAGCGCGACTACCAGGCAGCTATCGCCAACGCACAGCGCTTATTGCAACATGACCCGGTGCATGAAGTTACATATCTGCATCTCATTCGCTTGCATGCCCTGAATGGCGACCGGGCCAGCGGTTTGCGGGTCTATCATACATGTATGACTGTCTTGCTACGTGAGCTGGGCGTAGAACCCGGTTCTGCGACCCGGGAAGCCTACGAGCAGTTACTAAGCGCCGAATCACGACTTTCTCCAAAGGTACCATCTACGACCGCCTTTTCACCTCTGGTAGGGCGGGAGAGAGAGTGGTCGCAGATTTTACGGGCTTGGCGCGCTGTTGCTATGGGCGATGGAGCGCAAGTCTTGATGCTGTGCGGAGAGGCTGGAATCGGAAAGACCCGGCTTGTTGAAGAATTGGTTCAATGGATAGCTCGTACTTCTCGTTGCTGTAGGTATAAAAGGCAAAACCCCACCGGTCGTTACCGAAGTACCGTAAACGGCAGAGGTGGACAGGAGTGTTGCGCATCCTGTCCAGATATTCCTCTCTGGTTTCCGGCCAATTGGGCGGCGGCCAGTTTTCCGAGATTCGCGATTCGGTATAGGCGTCAATATAACAAAACTGGCCCCGAAAGCGGATTTCCATGCGCGTATATCTACCGCTGAACTGCTCGATGGCAACCGTATGGATACGCCGTTAGATATTTCGCTTTACTATCTCTGGGATTTTCTTACCACCAGAATCAGGATCGAACACCCATTGGCCTCGTGCCGACATGTGCACCTCACTTCAGAACAGCTCACAGAAATCATCGGTTCCCAGTTTTGGGATCTGCCTGCGGGCTAGATTATCGATATTTCCTGACTCACCAATATCGATCCAATCATTGATATCACCCATGTAGCTCCAGCGTTCGGCTGTAAATTTTCGTTCCTCAGGGTCAATCAGGATAAATCGCAGGACAGGGCTGAAGCGCGCCATTTTGTCCAATTGTTCCTGGAGGCGCGCTTTCATCGCATCCGATTGAAACGCGCTAATCTTCCCGAATATGACGCTCAGTGTATCAATGTCCGGTCCGAGCCGTTCATAGATCACGATCTGGTTCTTCTGCACAGCCACACGATAGTCACGGCCTTTGGGATGGCGAGCCAGAACCGCCTCCACACTTTCAATCTCCTGTGGCAAGATGAGTTGAGGTCGGTCTTTAACCAGTGATACAATCCCGTTGACGCTCTCACTGATCTTGTAGCCTTCCGGAAGCTGGTCAGGGGACCCTTCTTTTGGTTTGCGGGCAAAGTAGTAGCGCAACTTGCCAGTTTTCGTCAACCCCTGGCACAAGTAGTATGTGTGCCCCTTGCGGTTCGTGTAAGTGACTGCCATATTCGTTATTTCCAGATGGTTATACCCAGCCGCGTTTTTTCCAGCGATCGATCAAGGATGGCCACGAGGTGTATTTCTGCGCCAATTGATGCAGGCGCGCCTGAAAAACATCTTGCGTATCCTGGAATTCCGATAATTGTTTGAGCTTTTCCAGTAACGCCATGGCTTCATCGTAAACCGAAGCAATCTTGCGCCCGGTGTCCAGTAGAACTTCTACTTGCTGCCAGATCCCTGCCTCACGCGCCGCCAAAGCCTTTATCTCGGCGATGTGTTTCTGGCGGGCGGGCTCGGCTTGGCGCTTCTTCTCAGCTTTTTCAAGCTGTTTGGCGCGCTGGAGCAACCGCTGGATGGTTCGCCGTCCGGCTGGCTGAGGGCGTTCCTGGGGTAGAAATGCGCTCAAGGGTTTGCGCAGGGCTAACCCGGCTCCGGGATCACCTTCAGCCAGGCGCGCCAAAAAGTCATCACATTCATCCCGCGGCAGGCGCCCGATCAGCTCGCGGTAATCTACCGTCAGGGCTTTCTTAGGATCTGGGCTTTCTTCGGCGGCAGCCTGCACCAGGAAGGGATCGATCTCGAAGATCTGGACGAAGTTCTGTAAGGGTGGGGACAGTTTCTTCAATCCAGGTGGAACCGGCGGTTCGCGGTTGTAAGCGGCGACGTCGGTATCATTGTTGTCGTACCCTTCATCAGCATACGAGTCGCCATACATCGTCATTGCCTTCAGCCAGGCAAGGTAGAGCAGGCGAAAGTCGCCTTCGAGCAGGTCGGCGCGCAGACGGATGAAGTGTGAGAGGCTCGCCTCAGCTTCCATCCAAACACCACCGTCCTCAGGATTGAAGTCCAGGTCAAGCAACTGATATTTGCCGATCGTCTCAAAGGTGATGGACTCATCGTGGCAATAGGGTATGACCTCAGCTTCATCGAGCAGCCCTTTCGGGAAACGGAACATCAGCCGCAGACTGTCCTAGTTAGCCAGGTAAAAGTAGGCGTCGAAGTATTTCAGCAAAACCTGCTTTTGATCGTGGCGGAAGTTGCTCCAATGGTAGGTGGCCGCGGCCCGGCTGGAACTGACCTCGATATGGCTGGAAAGATCGTTAACGGCGGCTTGCTCTTCAGGAGTCAGCACCTGGTCAACCGCCTGCCATTCGTGGTATTGGTATTCACTCATGGCTGGTCCGGCTTCATAGCGCCATGGATCGCTTCCAGGAGTTCTTTGCCGAAAGGGGTGATCTGGAAGGTAGAAAGCTGAGTAAAGTCAGCACCAAACGTCTTGTACGGCTCGTATCCTGTTTGCAGAATTTCAAAATCAAACAGTGGATTGATTACCGTGCACTCGATGATGCTGCGCAGGATACAGCGAGCATTGTCCTGATTTTCGATGTTCCAGACTATCCTGGAATCGTCTATCATCCGGTCGGCGAATCGTTCAAACGAGGCCGGTTTCCCCAACGGTAGTTCCAACAGATGTTTGAGCGTAAGCCTTGAAAATCCGAGCGGCATATAACCATCCTCAAAACCATACGGGGAAGCAATTGCCCAATTGGTTTGCGTCCACCAGGTTGCCAGCAGGAGCCACACCTGCAAGGGGGAAGGCGCGACTAGGAAGTGCTCTCCGAGTCGGGTCAGCTTCCAACGCCGGCTCAGTCCGCCAGTGACCAAGCCGCCAACTGCTGCCAGGATGTGTCGGAAGTGGAGCGGCCAGACTTCGGTTTCGCTGCGTACGCGATATTTGTATTCTCTATTATCTTCCAATTTCGGAGGATCGATAAACTGGGCGCAGATCTCATGCACAGCCTTCAATGGAAAGTTCCCAGTGGATTGGGTGCCAGTGACCTTGTTGTCGCGCAGGTAGGAGAGCAGAGTGACCACGTCTCGGCGTAGCGGAAGTTCTTCCGCAATTATCTGCTGTTCCTCCGGAAGCGTTTGTGGCCAGGGCGAATCCAGGTCGAACTTCACTTCGGTAAGATCGTCTTCATATCTCGACCAGGGATTCAAGGCGTTGGTGCTTCTGCCGCGTCCCACGCTGCGCAGCTGGGTATTGACTTCTTCCAGGTCAAAAGCTTCTGGGTCGAACTCCCTGCCAACCCAGGTCAGATACCCCTCATGTTCGTCGTGTTCAGGGTTACGGATCGCTTCCAGGAAGTTTTCATAGCCCCACACGCCGCCTACGTCTTCCGGCGGGCAGGCACGCTTGCCCTTCAGGCAGGTTGGGTAGCGGACGCCTTCCTGCGGTGGGAGGATCTTCTCCACCAACAGGGTGTGATCCCAACTATCGCCGAAATCGTATTCGTAGCTGAGTCGCTGCCCCTCTCGATAAATCACCTGGTTCAGCTTGAACCTGGTTTCGTCTATGGTGCCCAGGTCGCCGTATTCGTCATACGCAGGATCACCATAAATCGATCCTTCGATGGTGAACATGTGCAAGTGATAATCCTCCCAGCCCATTACGATCTGCAGGATGTCGTGCAGCTTGAGCAGGGTGGTATATGATGGCACCTGAATGCGCCGCCAGATGGGTGGGTGGGTGTCATCCAGGGTGACTTTGATCTGGTAAATCTGGTTGGGTTGATTGGGCATATTTATTGATCCTTCTACTCTATGCTCATTGGAGAGGGATTATCCCATGCGCCTCCAGCCAGTAGAGAATCCGTTGGTGCAACCGCTCCTGCTTGAACTGGAACCAGCGCTCCCGCTTGGCGGGGTAATCCAGGGGCACATCTTTGAAATACCGGAATGCGCCGCGCCCACAGATGGCGCGTTCCAGGCACTCTTGCAAACGCCGGTTGCGCACGGTAGCGATGAAGGCTTCCATATCGCGGTAACCCTCATGCGAACCTTCTGAAGGAATGGAGATAAAACGGTCGCCAAAGCCAGCCTCGACTCGATCGGCGTTGAGATCATCTTGTTCCGCTGTCGAAAGCCATTTCGAATTCAGACAGGTCAATTTTGAGTTGGCGCATAAGCAGCTCGCTTTTTGTTCAAGCAGGGAGATAAGACATCTGGACTGCCCTGGCAGCTTCAATCAAATGGTCATCGAATGACGCTAGCGTTACCGGCATCCCCAGGGTTTCCTGCCAGATCAACGCGCAGGCTAGGTGGGTGGCGTCATAGCCTTTCAGATTATGCTCAACAGCCAGGGCGTCGCCACGGATTACTGTATTCTCGGTGATTGGCAACCGCTGGAAGCTCTCCCATTCCGAACGGAACTGGCGCAGTGCAGCCAGGGTTTCATCCGGTTTGATGAGCTTCATCCGACCGGCGCGGGCAATCGCTGCGGCGACCTCGACCCGGGTGACCAGCCCGGTCACGGCTATATCGGCTGCCTCGATCCATGCGTAGATATCCTGGGACGCCTTTTCCTGGATATAGCGTTTCACCAGCGCGCTGGCATCCAGATAGAGGATCACTCGCGCATCTCCACCAGGATATCCGAAACCTGCCGGTCGCCGCGGTTTACCGCTGCCGGCGTGACCGGTTTCAGCTTCTGTCCATTCCAGGCGACCAATCCGGCATCCTGCAACGCCTTGAGCCGATCATCGAGAGGCTGGTCCACCGGCGACAGGCGACCAACCGGACGCCCATGATCGGTGATGATGACGGTCTGCCCCTGGCTAACCTGGCGCAGGTACTCGCTCAACCGCGCTTTCAGATCCCGGACGCCGACCCGTAATTCGCTCATGTCCTCACCTCAATTGTGACTATATTATACTATTAATGGTCACAGCGGTAGCCATTGGTGAATTGAAGTTTCATTGAATGTCTTTCTTGTGGATCATGATTGACGCTTGGTTTTTTATCTCTCGAGAGGTATTCCACTTTTGAATTATATCTTTTCGAAAACGCTTGTACTACCTTTGACATTCGCACCAGAAACTCACTAAAACAATCCGAGTTGCGTCGGTTTGGATTTATTTTGAACAGCCTGTGCACTCAGCCAATCCGGAAACTTTGCAAAATCAATAGGGAATGGGTATGGGAGTGCTACTCCACCCTTCTTCAATAACGCACGATTCCCTTCTGGCATGTCGGAATAATCCACTATAAACACTGGTACCCAGTTAGCTCTCAATGCCTCTGTGGCACCTGCCCAGGTGCCGCCTTTCTCGACATCGCTGGCAGTTACGACTGCGTAATCAGCCAGGGCATAGATCAACTTATTGCGTCCCATTGCCGCGCCAACAGAAAAGCCTGCGTTTGGAGAATACGATGTGGCAAGGCATAAATCCCCTCGCATTAGCGCTGCTCGAGTTTCTGGAACGCGGATCGCTCTTTCTAGGCTATCTGCCAGAATTCCTACTGCTGTGCCTCGTCCTTCCAAAGCTGCCTTCATGCTGATCGAATCGACGCCTTTTGCACCGCCAGAATATAACACCGAGCCGGACCAGGCGCAGGCGTTTCCGATATACGCGGCGCAATCCTGTCCAACTTGATCAACAGTTCGAGAGCCTACAACAGCAATCCCCGGTTGTCCCAACAACTCCCTGTTGCCGGCGTAAAATAATACCGCCGGAGCTGCATCTGTCAACCGCTGGCGATAGCGAAGAGGATAGTTTTCATCTGCACGGGTTAAAACTCTGATCCCCTGCGACTCCAATCGTTCTAACTCGATCGCCAGTGAACCACGGCGTTCCAGTAATCGGGATATCCTGCCTGCCTCATCGTTTGATAAGTCAAGCTGGGATGCAAGGTCTTGCTCGCTCAAATCCAAAAGCGCTCCAGGGCGCAGAGATCTTGTTTGAAATTTGCGCGCAAGGGGATTCCAATCGTGCAATGTGAATGGAGCTGTGTCTGGATCTGACGACAAACCCAGGTGCGAGCAGAGCAGTAACATAACCTGTGAGTCAGAGGACAGTATCATGGATTTATATTCCTACCGGATGCCTGGGCAAGGGTGAATGGATATACCTCACCGCTGCCGTGGCTGCGCAATAAAAAGCCAGTCGTGGTCATCGTCCAGCCCGAATCAATAATGTCATCAACCAGCAATACTGGCTTAGATGGAACATTCCCTATCACAGATAAAGTTCTCAATACATTCCGCGCTTGCATCGTGCTGTTTTGCATCGTCTTCTGTTCGGGTGCTTCTTCCGTACGCACTAAGACAGGCAAAAATGGGATACCGAGTTTTGATGCCAGTCGTTTCGCAAAATCACTCACCAGATCCGGATGGCGTCGCGATGGTATCGCTGTTAACCAACTTGGAGACGGCCCGGGTTTCCATTGGTGCAGGATCAACCGAAGACTTGCCTCTACCAACTCGTCGGCAAAGTGACCATCACTATATTTGCCACTTCGTACCAGTTTACCCCATCCAGCATCCCCATAGTAACACAATGAGCGTCCAGGACAATTTTGCAGTTCAGGCGGAATGACTCGTTTCTGTTCCGGGAACAATCCGAATGGCCAGCGTTTGCGTGGCTGGATAGGGATCGAAATCCCTTTTAGAAAATTCTCTGCCTGGATCACCAGGTTATGGGAGACTGTACGAGACAACCCCTTACCGCGGCAATTCGCACAACGACCGCATGGTTTTGGTTGAGGATCGTCCAATGCTCTCAGCAGATATTCCATCAAACAGCCATTGTGATCCAGGTAAGATTGCATCTGGCTTTTCTCAGCGCGCCGCAGGGCGAGGACGCGCTCTATCCGTTCAGTATCTGGCTGCCAGGGATTAGGCGTTCGAAAGTAGAGCGGCTTCCCGTCATAGGCTGTGCCGACCGCGCCATCGACCTCAAGCAACTTCAAGGCTTTTTCAAGAACACCCCTTGCAATATTCACTTTCGATAACAGTTCATCAAACGAAAGAGTCTCATGTCTTCCCAAAGCATCCAGGATTTCGCGCATCGATTGGATGCTGGGGAAGGCTGTGTCTATGAAGTAATCCTGTATCTCGTCGTCTTCCGTCCCGCTCAGCAGGATGCCATAGGCACGATCCACGGCTCGACCTGCGCGCCCAACTTGTTGATAATAAGCAATGACCGACCCAGGTCTTTGGAAATGAATCACAAAGCTGATGTCGGGCTTATCGTAGCCCATGCCGAGGGCGACAGTCGCCACCAAGACTTGGATCTCATTATTTATAAATGCCTGCTCTAATGCTGGTCGATCGATTTCTGTGTCGTTTCCGGCATGATAGGCTTCGGCATTAAAGCCATTTCTCTTGAGCCATTCCGTTACCCGCTGGGTGTCCGGTACAGTCAGGCAGTAGATAATCCCGCTGCCATGAAATTTCGGTAAATTCTCCACCAGCCAGGCCATGCGTTCACTTTGTTTTGCCAGGCGGATACATTGCAAGCGCAGCGTCTCACGGTCTAATGCGCCATGCAGAATGATCAACCCCTCGCCGAGTTGGTGCTGGATGTCGTCTATCACTCGGTCGTTTGCCGTGGCTGTAGTGCCCAACACAGGAACTCCCTTGGGTAACATCTGAAGAATACGCACGATCCTGCGGTAATCTGGCCGGAAATCGTGCCCCCAGTCGGAAATACAATGCGCTTCGTCAACAACAAACAAACCAACTCGCCCTGCCATCTCTGGAAGGACTGATTTCTGAAATCGCTCATTATTCAATCGTTCAGGAGAGATCAACAAGATATCGCATTTATTCTCTGATAACGCAGCCTCAGCGACTTCCCATTCCTGGCGGTTGGCGCTGTTGATCATGAAGGCTTGAATACCAATTTTATTTGCCATATCGATCTGGTTACGCATAAGCGATAGCAAGGGGCTGATGAGCAAAGTTGGACCAGAACCCTGGTCACGAAGCAATTTGGTTGCTAGGAAGTAGACCAGGCTTTTGCCCCATCCGGTCCGCTGCACGACCAGGACTCGCTGTTTCTTGGATACAATCGTTTCAATAGCTTCCCATTGCCCGGGTCGAAAGTTGGCTTGGTCGCCTATCATTGCTCTGAGCAAGCCTTCGGCTTTCGCAAACATTGAATTCATCCTGACATAAACCTCATAGTCCATTCTTCTCAAGAATCAAGCACCTGGAATATTTCATCCGCCCGGTACAGGCGATTGCGCGCCTGCCCAGTCACTTCGCTCAAAATGCCGATTTCTTCTAGCCTTTCAATATATCGCTGCGCCGTCCGGTAGGGAACATTCAGTGCAGCCTCAAGCTGGCGGATATTCAGTATCGGGCGCTCAAAGAGCACATCCAGGGTTTGCAGCAACCGCGTCGCTGCCCGCTCCGAGCGCAGGCGCTCCCGGTAAGCTGTACGCAATTGCCCCAGGCGCTCGATGCGAGTGATGGCGTCCAGAGATTGGCTGCTCACCCCCTTGAAGAAAAAGAGCAGCCACTTCTCCCACTCGCCACGTTGGCTGACCGCCAGCAAGCGGTCGTTATAATCCAGCCGGTGGGTTTCGAAAAAAGCGCTCAGGTAGAGAAATGGCAGGGAGATCAGCCCCCACTCGATCAACAACAAGATTACTAACAAGCGCCCCACCCGACCGTTTCCATCTAGGAAGGGATGGATAGCCTCGAACTGGTAATGGATCAAGCCGGCGCGCGCCAACTGCGGGATATCCGATGGGGCATGGATGAACTTTTCCATGGCATCCAAAGCCTGGTGCATCTCGTCGACTGGCGGCGGGACGATGGTGGCGCTCTCAATGGTACTCCCAGGTGGGCCGATCCAATTCTGGCTGCGGCGAAATTCGTCCGGCGTGAGGTATTCTCCGCGCACACCTTCCATCAGTATTCCATGCATTTCCCGGATCAGGCGCAGGCTGACCGGCAGGGTCTTCGAACGCTCCAAGCCATAATCCGGGGCGCGCACGTAATTGTGCACCTCACGCACATCTGAGGTGTCTTCGGAAAAGGAGTTTTGGGCGGATTCATAATGATACAGATCTACCAACGAAGCGCGCGTCCCTTCGATCCGTGAAGAGAGCACCGCCTCTCGTTGGATGAATGGACGCACCAGGATGTGCGGTGAAGGCAGCGCGTCCGCCAGGCTGGCTAGCCTGCCCAGGTTGCGCTCTGCCTCACCCAGGGCGGAGATCAGTGAAGTTGACCATTCGATGGTAGGGGGTAGCGGGTCTGGTACGAACTCCCAATACCCTTTTGGTGTGCGTAAAACTTGACCAGGAGAGGACCTGGAAAAATCGATGGGATCCATGAGGGCAAAATCCGCAAACAGGGATTCGATCTGTTGTCATTTTATACTCAAAATGCAAATAAAACAACTGGTTATTTGCATTTTAAGGACATTGGACGATACTTGGGACAAGGACGTATGTCCCGCGCATAGGTGGACATACGTCTAGATTTTCCAAAAATCGCTCGACAAAAAGATTTAACAAGTAAAGGGAGGTGACAGGTTCTCTCCGGAAAGGGAGTTGCAACCCTAAGGCGGCGCGCTGGTAAGTTGTCTTATCGAGGTAGACGAAGCAAAAAGCTCGCTGATGTGCTAGATTTCAACCCGACAATATATCGGAGGCATTTCTTTTTTCTAAATTCGAGTTCTTACCTGACGGGCGACATCTGGATTGCTTCATGCGCCACAAAACACATCCTCATCATAGAAAGCAGCGTTGAATTAGGTATCACGATTCGTTTTGTTGCGTCTGGGGTTTCGCCTCATCCAGCCAGGCTTGAGCCGCTTCATAAGCTTTGTACGCGGCGACGCCCCACTGCTCATGGGAAAGAAACACATTTTCTTCCCCAATCTCGTCCAGTAAACCGGTGCGCTTCAACTGCAGCATCACGCCCGGACTGACCCCAGCCAGCATCAACCTGCCACTGTTAGCCGGCAAGACCGCACCTGTCTGGCATGTCTGGCGATGGATGGGCAGCAGTTTAGCCTGGATGAGGAGTTGACAGACCATCCGAATGGAAGGTGTTTTAAGCAGCCGGTGATCAAAGGGTTGGAGTCGATCCAGTGGCAAAGCGGTGCGGAATGGTTTGCTCAACAGAGCGAGGAGACACAGCGGGCGATGATGGGTCCAAAGCGCTATGAGGCCTGGAAAGCGGGCGCATTTGAATTCATTGAGCTTGCTAGGCGCAGCGAGAGCGATGTATGGGGTCCGAGCGTCAGAATTGCTGGATTAGATGAATTGTTAACCGCTAAGACATCCGATTGGTTGTCTGATAGCTTTACTATACAAGGAGTGCGTATCGAGCACGAACGTCAAATGCATTGGAGAGAGAGACATCCAGAAGTAAAACAAGTTTCAGAGATCGACATCATCCGTGCTGCGATAGAGATTCCGTCATTGGAAATAACAAGTAAATCCAACCCTGAGGTGACAATAAAATATACAAAAGACAAATCGGGGAAATGGTGGGCGGTTGTTATTGCTCATCCACAGGATCAACAATCTTTTGTTCTTACAGTGAGAAGAGCGCATGGTCCTGGAAAATAAAAAAGAGCCATCCGAAATCGCCCACCATCTCGGCCTTCCCTTACGGGCGTGCTTTTGGGCAGATACACCAGTGGCTCGCTTTTAGTATAACAGTTTTTTGGAAAGTTGCAATAGTTAAAAAATCAGGCGGGAAGCCTGAGAAAAGGAGAAACGGGATGTTTGAACCAAAAGTATATTTTTCGGCTGACACTGGCGGAGCGGGAAGCTCTGACGGTGAAAGCAAGCAGAACGACAGTAAAGACGGCAAAAGCGATCAGAAGTCGTCTTTATCCTACGAAGCATGGGTCAAAGACCAACCAGAAGAGATCAAGACAATGCTCTCCGGTTGGGAAAGAGGTCTAAAGACCGCCCTGGATGGCGAGCGGGATGCTCGTAAGGGGTTGGAGAAACAAGTGCGAGACCTAGCCGGGAAGGCTGAAAAGGGCTCGGAGGCGGAAAAGCAATTGACCCAATTAGCCGATCAAATTACTGAATCGGATCGGCGAAGTGATTTTTATGAAGCAGCGCATGCTGCTGGCGTAACAAATTTGAAGTTGGCTTATCTGGTCGCCTTGCACGACGATCTATTCGACAAGCGTGGCATGGTCAACTTTGAAACGATGAAGGGGTTCTACCCGGAGTTATTTGGCGGGCAAAAGCTGCCCAAAGGAAACGCCGGAGATGGGACCGGAACGTCACCGACTGGCAAAAACTCGATGAATGATTATATTCGAGCTGCTGCCGGTCGAAGCTAATCATAAATACGGAGGTTTGAAATGCCATTCAACAATCGAATTTCTCGTTCAGAAGCTGACGCTCTAATTCCCGAGGAAGCTTCTGGCGAAATCATCAAAAGCGTATCGGAACTTAACCCGATCATGCAGTTAGCGCGCCGGCTGCCCAATATGAGCCGCGCGCAACGGCGTATGCCGGTGATGTCTGCGCTCGCGACGGCCTATTTTGTAGACGGCGACGCAGGTCTAAAACAGACGACCGAGGTCAATTGGGCTAATAAATATATTGACGCGGAAGAAATCGCGGCAATTGTCCCAATCCCTGAAGCGGTTCTGGAGGACACAGCCTTTGATTGCAGTTGCGCCCTGACCAACGGCTACGGATGCGCCATCATGTCGATGGCTACTGTCACCGCCAGGATGATGACGTCGTTCTGATTGGGTTCGATTAGAACCCCGTAAGTGTCGGCTATCCGAAACCAGCGTTTGGATACCTCAGCGACCTTACTATTACCATCGCCAATAGTATATTGGTGGTTGATGATATTGCCCTGCACCCGCAAATCAGGACCGTTCCCCACCTTGACAGTCCAGCGATCACGCAGGGGGGTGATCAGCGCTTTCTTGACCGTAGCCAGGGTTTCGCCTTTAGGACCCTCGATGGTCATGGTATCGCGGATGGACACCAACCGCTGTTGGATTTTACATAGCTCGTTGCCGTTCACATCCTCGAAGAAGAGCGTGTCACGTACGCGCAACATCTTGCCGTCAATCTTGAAAGCGCGGCGTCCTTTCTCATCCTCGATCCAGAAATCGTTGCCAAAGGAAATCAGCTTTTCGCGCATTCTGTAACGGGTAGCAGTTCCGCCGCGGCCAAAGACCTGACGTTTCTCCTGCCGTTGTTGGGCTCTTGGTTTTCTCATGAGTTTTCTCCTGTTCGTGTATTACATCTAATCGCTATTGATAAGTGTAGGATAATTCACGCTTGTTCAACTCGCCAACAGTGATGATCTTGCTTATTTTGCTGAGGCGAAGATGGTATTCCAGTCGCGCTGCATGCTGATGATACTCCAACCGTGCGTCTGTGCCCTTTCCAGGGCTTTCTCGGCGCCGGCTACGTAGTCGAACTCGCGCTGGGCGTCATCATGCAGCACCAGCAGCTGCAGCGCTGGAAGGGATTTACCACCGGCAAAAGCCAGCATCTCCAGGTCGCCGTTGGAGTTGCCAGCAGCCAGGATGGGGCGTCTGCCAGTGACACTCCATACCTGCACTGCCTTGTCCGGTCCGTCGTTGACCAGGTCAAGGTCGGCTCGCTGAACAATGGCGCCGCCGCTTTCATCCGGCACATAACGATAAGCAATGGTGCTGCCAATGACCCTCTCGCGCGGGATACTGTACAGATCCTGAGCAAAGCCGCGCAAGAAATCGCGCCCCCCTCCAGACACGATGAAATTGCTGAACTCATTTGCTTCCAGGTAGTGCAACAGTTCGATCATTGGCTGATAAACGCAGTCTCGGTAGGTCATATTCAAGGTTGGATGGCGCTCGTTGAAAACGAACGTCCTGGCGCTAGCCTCAACGGCTTCCACGACCCGGCCCTCGGATAAGGACAGAAGCCCGGCTAATATCACCCTGAGGCTGCTATCATCACCCAGGTAATGATTGGTGATCGCCTCGCCAAACCGGTCATAGTCCTGCTCCCAGGCTGCCTTCCAGGGCTGCTGGGTGCTCAGCTCCGGCTGGCTAGCGGCGCGGGCAACCATCTGACGTAAAATGAAATCCATTTGGATATACATTGGCTTCTCACACCACAGCGTGCCGTCGTTATCGAAGACGGCGATGCGTTCTGCCGGGGGTACAAATTCCGGGCTGCCTGGAGTGGCGACAGCGGCTACAAAATCCAGGATCGCCTGTTTGGTTGGGGTATCGCGCCAGCTTGGCAGAACTTCATTCATTTTTTGCATGATTCGCTCTATTCATAGCCCACATCGCGCCCTTGTTGCACCATGTTGAAGATAACGTGGTCATTCCACCACAGTCGTTGAAACAGGCTGCGGGCTTGTTCTTGCTCGATGCGGAGGGACGGTTTGGACGTTGTAACGTGTTCGATGATACCGGCGATGGTGCGCCACCTGACCGATCCTCAGGCAGGACTGCGCGGTAGGGTCGGCAAGGTCAATGCAGGTGGAAGTCGGCGCGACGGCGATGCTCATCCTGCCAGCGCCGGCGATAAGCTTCCAGGTCGTCAGTCGGTGGCGGGTAGGGATGCAGGTCGTAGAATGCCTGTACTGCCTGGCGGACGTCTTCGCCTGTCACCGGATCAGTTTTTCGCTCTTTCATGCCAGTATGCGGATCGCAGTGCAATCGCCGTGCATGCGCAGCCCGCCGCGGCGGGCTGCGCTTGACGCTCAACTTCAGGATTAATAGTCGAAGCTCTGTTCCATCTTTTCCAACACCTGGTCGATGCTGAAGCTAGCTGGCTTCATGCGCGGTGGGAACTCCTGGAAGGTCTCCAGAAATTGCCGGACCAGGAACTGGGCGGCATAGGTCAGGTAAACCCGGTCTATCATCCAATCCCAATAGGTGTTAGAGGTGATGTCCGCTCGCTCGAAGGGATCGGTGCGCAGGTTGAAGATCTTAGGCACGCGCAGGAAGACGAACGGCTCAGCCCAGATCATGACGGTGCCCGGGACGCGCTGCTCGGCAAAGACAAACTTCCAGTTATCATAGCGTAATCCGACTAGGTCGCCGTCATCGGAGAAGTAGATGATGCCCTGACGCGGACCTTTCTCTACCTGTCCGGTTAAGTAGGGCAGGAAGTTGTAGCCGTCGATGTGCACCTTGAAGGTCTTATCTCCAGCTTTGTACCCCTTCTTCAGTTTCTCGGAGATTTCAGCATCCCCTGCGGCGGCTAACAGGGTAGGCAGCCAGTCGGTGTGACTGATAATCTCGTTTGAGACCACACCCGCCGGGATCTTACCGGGCCAGCGCACCATCTCTGGCACGCGGAACGCTCCCTCCCAGTTGGAGTTCTTCTCATTGCGGAAGGGGGTCATGGCGCCGTCGGGCCAGGTATTCATGTGCGGGCCGTTATCAGTCGAGTACATGACGATGGTGTCTTCGGCAATGCCCAGTTCGTCCAACAGATCCAGTAACTGACCCACGTGCTTGTCGTGTTCCACCATCACGTCGTGATAGAAAGACTGCCA
>MWTA01000100.1 GCA_002050125.1 Anaerolineae bacterium UTCFX2
TTTTTAAAGTGTCAGGTAGCTAGAAATAAATCACAAAAAAATTGAGCAGCCAAAACACACCGAGGAGCGCCTTATCCCACCACGGCGAATCGGTCACCGCCTTGCCGCGCTGCGCCAGTATTGCGGGGTTGGCCCGGTGCACGGCGACAACAGAACCAGCCGTTAGCCCAAACCCAGCACCAAAATAGACCCAGGCTTGCCAGGTCATCATCCAGCCTGAGCCGAGCAAGAAAAAAAGCCAGCCGAGAATCTTTTGGGCGAAAAGCCGAACAACGTAATTGACCGCGCCTTTGCTGATTCGCTCACCCTCCCAACTGAGGCTGGTCGTAGCTGAAGAGCACCTCGTTCACCTCGAAGATGTCGTATTTACCGCTCTCAATGAAATATTGAACGATCACGTCAAACTTCTGGCTGGGGGAAAGGGCGTAACCCGCCCGCCCCAGAAGGTCGCCGGTTTCGGCAAGCGACAACTCCAAAGCCATCGCAAAGGCGAGGACGGTGCGCTTGCTCGGCATGTAGTCCAGCCGGCTCCGAATCTTGGAGAACAGCTTGCGGTCGAGGTTGGCGCGTTTATAGACCTCCACATCCGATTTGCCCTTGGCGTCGATCAGGCGCAGCAGCGTCGCCGAGAAAGGCTCATCGAGGTTGCCGATCAAATCGTCTAACCCTTTTGCCGGCGCGTACGGCTCTTGGGGATGCAGATCTGACCGCTTGAAAGCAATCCTGTTCGTCGCGACATTTAGCCTGCGATCGCGGCGGCGCACATCGACGTAATCGCCAATGTAGTTTTCGTCGATGTACGCCTTGACCTCGCCGAGCAGTTTCTCGCTCACCGCGAATGACGCCTTATCGAAAACCACGAGCGTCACGTTCAGGTCGTGACTAACCAGGAAGTCCTGGATTGCGGCAGTGGCGACCCGCAGAGCTTCAGCCTTCGGATACCCATAGATCCCGCTGGATATCAACGGGAAAGCCACGCTTTCACACTCGTTTTCCACAGCGCGTTTCAGGGAATTGAGATAGCAGGCGCGGAGCAGTTGCGCTTCGCCATGCATTCCATCCTGGTAAACGGGACCCGCAGTATGGATGACGTACTTCGCGGGAAGTTTGAACCCCGGCGTGATGACCGCCTCGCCGGTCTGGATCGGGGCGAGTTTATCGCAGGCAGCCTGAAGGTCCGCCGCCCCCGCCGCGTTGAAGATCGCGCCGCACACCCCGCCGCCCATCTGGAGGGCGGTGTTGGCTGCGTTCACGATGGCGTCGACCTCCATTTTCGTGATGTCCTGACGCACAATGATCAAAGGCATAGGAAGTTACCTCTTATTCCGCTGCGGCGGTGTGCGCCCTCTTTATTCGACCTCTGGCAAGCGCTCCATCCCCGCCGCCCGCGCCAGCTCTTCCACCATCTTCTGCAATTCGGCGACCTGTCCAGCCGGGTGCTGCGGCAGTTGATACTGCGCGAGCAGGTTTTGCACGCGGGTCTTAGCCCGGCTGAACGCGTCTTGCTTGCCCTCCTCCTGCCAGCTTCGCACCGAACCCCGATCGATCACCGCCGAAGGGAGATACTGCTCGACCGCGAACAACTGGCGGGTCGTTTTCTGCTTGAGAAACTCGCCCTTGAAATTAATCCCTTCGAACATTGCCGTTGCCAGGGTCTCGGTCCGCACTTGCATCCCCTCCAGCAGGCGCAGGGTCATGCCAATCGCTTCGGCGTCCAGCACCAGCTTCTCGAGGCTGAAACACGCCAGGAAGTCGAGCATACCCGCCCCGGAGATCATGTTGATCCCTGCCAGCGCCCCGATCAGCGCGGTCATCCCGCTTTCCATGCCCGCCTGGGCGTCCACCAGTTTGGCGTCGCTCGCCCCCAGGTAAGTGTGGGTCGGCAGTCCCAGCGACTTGCCCACCTGGGAATAAGAAGCGTCGATCATCGCGGTTTCCAACGCGCCCAGCGGGGTCGTCCCCTTGCGCATGTCGAAGATTGCCGGCGCGCCGCCCCAGACGATCGGCGCGCCCGGTCCGGCAAGCTGATGGATCGTGATCCCGCTCAGGCTTTCCGCAGCATGCTGCACCACCGCGCCCAGCAGCGTCACCGGCGCAGCCGCCCCCGCCAGCGGCATCGAAACCATTTGGGCAGGCACGCCCGCCCGCGCCAGCTCGATCAGGTTCTGGGCGCCGAAGTCGCTCCAGATCAACGGCGGCGAGGGGCACACATCAAACACCGCCTGCGGCTTATCGCGCAGCGCCTCGCGCCCGCCGGCGAAAATTGCCAGCATGTCGATCATATTTTGCAAGGTCGTGATCGAAAACGCCCCGGTCACGATCGGCTTCTCAGAATAGCTCAACACCAAATAGAGCCGGTACAGGTCGCCAATCGTCTTTGGCACCTCATTGCACACCACCGCCGTCGATTGGGCGGCAAACTGCGGCAGCATCTCCGCCAGCTTAATAATCTTTACCAGGTCAGCCGTAACCGACGGGCGGTGTTCAAGCGTATCCGCCACCAGGATGTGCACACCGGATGAGCCTGGGTCAAAATGCACCGCCTCTGCGCCATAGTTCACGCCGGGCTCGCCGCGCCGGTTAAAAAGGAAAAACTGCCCCGGCACAGTCTCCAGCGCCTGGCGCGCCAGGGCTTCCGGGATGTGCGCCACTTCGGTTTCTTCGTCCACCTGCGCCCCGGCTTCAGCCAGCAGTTGGCGCGCTTCCACCGACTGCACCTTGATCCCAGGTCGCATCATCAGCGCAAAAGCTTCATCCAGCACGCGCTGGATCATTTCTTGGGAGAGGAATTCGACTTTTGGCTGCATCACTTCACCCGTGCCTTTTCTTCAGCGGCGATGATCCGTCCGAGTTCCGCTGAAAGGAGCGGATCGAGCGCCTGCGGCTCGTGGGTTGCCAGGATTTGGCGCGCCTTATCGAGCGCCCAATCGGCTGGACCATCGCGCCGTTCCTGCCATTCGTTGTAGGGTCGCCGGTCGATGAATTGGGGCAGGAAAACCTCGCGCATGCGTTTGCGGGTATGCTTTTCCTTCAAGAAGTTGCCGCCCGGTCCAACCGCTTTGATCGCTTCTAAAGCCAGGGTTTCGTCGTTGACGACGATCCCATCCAGCGTCTTGTGGATAATGTTATAGATCTCGGTATCGAGCAGCATCTGGGCATAGGACCAGATGCGGCTGCCGTGCAGAAAGCCCACGCCCAGCAGCATATCCGAAATGACGATTGAAGCCATCAAGGTCGAAAGACTGTTGTCCACCCCCGCCTGCCAGTTGGGCTCCTTCGCGCCGGTTGCGAACGACCCCATCGAAAGCGGGATGTTGTAGAAATCGGAGAGCACGTTCGTGGCTGCCCCAAACAGGTAGTCTTCCGGTCCGCCGCCCGTGTAAGCCCCGCTGCGCAGATCGGAGGCGGTTTGGGCGGCGGCGTAGAACACCGGGGCGCCCGGATAAGCCAGTTGGATCAGCGCCGTCCCGGCGATCACCTCCGCGTTGCCGACCACTAAAGTACCCGCCATGGTTGCCGGACCGGTTGTCAGACAAGCCGCCATCGTCATGAAACCGACCGGCAGCCCGGCTTCCGCCCCGATCAAAGCCGCCTCTACGCTCCCGCCGTCGTGCCCCAACGGCGAGGCGGTGCACTGCATAACCGAAAGCACCGGTCTGCGGCGCAGCGCTTCCCGCCCGCCGGCAATCGCAGCCGCCATCTCGACCGCCGCCCGCGCTTCGTGCACCGAATAGATGCTCTCCGTCTGCGCGTGCTTGGTCGAGTTTTCCCAGATCGCCCGGAGCTCGTACAAGCCGCGCGTCTCGGGCGGCTTATCCTGTGCGGAGACCGCCACCCAGTGAAACGCCACCTCCTCGAGATAATCCGCCACGCGGGCGATATCGACCACGTCCTGCAGACAGGAGCGCCGCCGTTCACCGCTCTGGATATCGATGACCTCTACGCCGCACCCGTCCGTTCCCAGATAGACGTGCTTTCCATCCAGCGGCAGATCCTGCTGCGGATCGCGCGCCGCCAGCGGGTATTCCGGCGGGCAGCTCTTCAACGCCTGCTCGATCAAGCTTCCAGGCGCCTTGACGATCATCGTGGTGCGATCCACCTGCGCGCCATGAGCCTCCCAGATCTCCAACGCCCGCTCGGATGGGAAGCGCACCCCCGCTTTTTCGATCACATCTAAGGTGGCGGTGTGAATGCGCGCGACTTCCTCTTTGGTCAAAATATTCAGGCTCAGCTTTGGGCTGCTGATCGGGTTGATGTTGCGTGCCATTTTGGGTTCCTTATTTCTCAACTAATTTGCGGGCGATCTGGACCGCGCCGATCGCGTCTTCGCTGTAACCGTCCGCGCCGATTTCTTTGACCCACTCGCCGGTCACCGGCGCCCCGCCCACCATCACCTTCACCCTGGGGCGCATGCCCATATCATCCAGCGCCTCGATCACATCCCTCTGGCGCACCATCGTGGTCGTGAGGAGCGCGCTGACCCCAACGATATCCGCCTCCACTTCGCGGGCTTTTTCGACCAGGTCCATCACCGGCACGTCCACTCCCAGGTCGTACACCTCAAAACCAGCCGCAGCGAGCATCGTCCCCACCAGCGTCTTGCCGATGTCATGGATGTCGCCGTGGATGGTTGCCAAGACCACCTTCCCCAGCATCTGGCGCGCGGTTCCGCGCCGCGCCATCTCCGGCTCGAGCGTGCTCACGGCGGCTTTCATCGCCTCGCCCGCCATGACCAATTCCGGCAAAAACGCATCCCCGCAGCTGAACGCATCGCCAACCTGGTTGACCCCGATCACAAACCCGCGATTGATCGCCTCCAATGGGTCGATACCGGCTTCGATCGCTTGTTTAGCCAGCCGCTCGGCTTCATCCGCATCGCCATCGATGATGCTCTGCGCCATGGCTTGGAACAACTGTTCAGACATTTCAACGCTCCTTGTTAGAAAAATTTTATCTCCGGTCCGTCTGCCTTGGCAGGCGATCGGGCTGAATTCTGACCAGCTTTTAGATCGTGTTTGGTGACTGTGTGCGGCTGTCTGCGCCGCCTTGCAGCGCCCGCTTAACGATCCGTCTCTCCGCCTCGAGCGAGTCAATCTCAACCGACACAGGTGATAACCCATCAGGTATGATCGACAAACGATTTTGGACAGGGACAGTAGTATTATAAATTATATACACTCCTATGGGAACGATTCCCGACAAAGAGGCGACTTTTATCTGAAAAACTGCCCCACTACGGCATTCCTTGATATCGCCAACTCGATTCTCAGGTAAAATTGATCCGGCATTTTAGATTCACCTCCGAATCCCCCAGGCGTCGGCTCACGCTGCGCCTTAAACTCGAAGAAAGGTACGCTCTCATGGTCGATAAACTCAAACTAATCAACGAAATGGCTGTGGATAATGGCACAAAAATCGTCCTGCTCGTCATGGACGGGCTGGGCGGGTTGCCGCTCGATCCGGGCGGCTCGACCGAACTCGAAGCCGCCAAAACCCCCAATATGGACGCCCTGACCGCCCGCGCCTCCCTGGGCTTGAGCGAGGTCGTCGCCCCGGCTTTCAGCCCCGGCAGCGGTCCGGGTCATATGGCTCTATTTGGCTACGACCCGCTCGAAACCCTGATCGGGCGCGGCGTGCTCGAAGCGCTCGGCATCGGCTTCCACCTCCAACCGGATGACGTTGCCATCCGGGCGAACTTCTGCACCCTGGATGCCGCCGGTAATATTACCGACCGGCGCGCTGGGCGCATTTCTACCGAGGAGTGCGCCAAGCGGGTCGAGATCCTGCGCCAGATTGAAATACCTGGCGTGCAGCTCTTTGTCGAACCCGTCAAGGAGTATCGCTTTGTGATCGTGCTGCGCGGCGCCGGCTTGGGCGCGCATATCCCGGACAACGACCCGCAGCTCACCGGCGTTCCACCCCTGCCCATCCAGGCTGAAGACCCCGCCTCCGAAAAGACTGCCGCGATCCTGCGCCAGTGGTGGGGAATGGCGAACAGCCTGCTCGCCGCTCACCCGCCGGCGAACTCCTGCCTGCTGCGCGGCATCTCCAAAGATCCAGGCGTGCCGCGCTTCCCCGAGGTCTACAAGATGCGCTCCGCTGCGGTAGCCGTTTACCCGATGTACAAAGGCGTCGCCCGGCTGGTCGGCATGGACGTAATCGAGCACCGCGCCGAGACCCCCGCCGAGGAGTTCGAAGTCGTCAGACAGCATTGGGACGCGTATGATTTCTTCTTCGTGCACATCAAGAAGACCGACAGCTACGGCGAAGACGGGAAATTTGACGAGCGCGCCCATGTCATCGAAACCGTTGACGAGGCGCTGCCGGCGCTGCTTGCCCTCAAGCCGGACGTGCTGGTCATCACCGGCGACCACTCCACCCCCGCCAAGATGAAGCGCCACTCGTGGCACAAGGTGCCAGTCTTGCTCGCCTCCGAAAACGCCCGCTTTGGTAAGCCCGCCAAGTTCGGCGAGACCGCCTGCCTCAGCGGTACGCTTGGCGCGATTCGTCATGTAGACCTGCTCCCGCTCGCCCTGGCGCACGCTGAGCGCCTGGGCAAATACGGCGCCTAGCCGCTTCAGACCCCAGCGGTTTGGAGCGGTCGTCGACCGCCGACCAGGAAATTGGACCGAAAACCGCCGTGCCGCCTCGCACCCTCCGCCTGTTCATTGCCGTCTGCCTGCTGGTGCTGGCGGCTCAGGCTGTCTCACCGCCGCGGCGCGGCTTTACCCAGGGAGCTGCTCTCGCTGATTTTCAGGTCTTCCTGCCGTTCGTTTCAAAAAACTACCAGCCCCTGCTAGGCTCGCTGGCTGACGGCTGGTATCTTATGGTGGATGACGCGCATATTCAAGCGCGCGGCGTCGAGCGCCTTTATCACCCGTTTCGCAAATTCGCCGGCAACCCGGTCATCCGCCCCGATAAAAGCTGGGAGGGTCACATCATCCAGCTCTTTGGCACGGTCTTGCCGGGATTTCGGATGTGGTATTCCTCGCTCAACCCCGAACAGAGCCGCGCCCAGGTGCTTTACGCCGAGAGCGTCGATGGGGTCCATTGGAACAAGCCTGCGATCTCCTATGGCGCCAACGCCTTGTTCAACGGTCAAAACGCCAACCTGCCCTCGGTTCTGCACACCCCGCACGACCTCGCAGCGCCTTTCAAGCTCATGGTCTATCAAAACGGGGATTTCTACGGGTACGCCTCTCCGGATGGGCTTGCAACAACTGCCTATTCGCAGAACCCGCTCTACACCGCCGGCAGCGACGTCGCCCATTTTTACTGGGACGAGACCACCGGGCGCTACCGCGGCTCTTCCAAGACCATCATCGAGATATTCGGCGTCGCTCGGCGCGCCATCCGGCTGGTCAATTCAGACGATTTCATCCACTGGCAAGAGCAGCCCGACTTGTTCGTCCCAGACATCATCGACGAGCTGGTCTATCCCGGTTTTTCCGTGAACTTCTACGGCATGCCTATCTTCCCGGTGGGAGAGCAATACCTCGGCATGCTTTGGGTGATGAAAGCCACCGACCTCACCCGCCAGTACGGGCAGGTCGTCGTTCAGCTCGCCTCCAGCCACGACGGCAAGAGCTGGCAGCGCGAGGAGGGCAACCGCCCTCCTATCCTGGACGTGGGTCCGCCGGGCGCCTGGGACGGTGGGCAAGTCTATACCTCCGCCAAACCGCTGCGCCTCGGCGACGAGCTCTGGCTTTACTACTCCGGCTGCAACCGCGAGCACGGCGCCAATCTGCGCACCACCAACTGCGCGATCGGGCTTGCCAAAGCCGGCTACCACCGCCTGGCTTCCCTTAGCGGCAGCGGACAGATCTTGACCCAGCCGCTCATGTCCGCCGGCGAAACCCTGCACCTCAACTACGATGGCAGCAAAGGCGCTCTGCGGGTCGAGGTTCAGCAGGACGGTCAGCCGGTCCCCGGCTACGAAGCCGTCAACTGTCTGCCCCTCACCTCCGACCGCTTCGACCAGCTCGTCGCCTGGAACGCGCATACCGCCCTGCCGGAGGGGAACATTCAATTGCTCTTTTTGCTTCAGGATAGCGCCCTGTACGCTTTCAAACTTGGCGACTGAGCCGCCGCCTTCACAATTCCCGTCAGGTTCAGCGCAGACGGCAAGCCACAATCGCCAGCCTGATCAGCCCGATTGAACCTGAGCGTTCCGTGCGCGCGCCGCCCGCTCTGCCATCTGAGCGCGCAGGGTCTTGATATCCGCCGGCACCAGCCAGGCTACCAGCCCAAAGAATATCCCGCACAGGATCCAGGTCGAAACGCAGATCAGCAGAAAGGCGCTCCCCAGCGAGGTGCGGTCTGCAATCAACCCCGCCATTCCAGGCGCCAGCGCCGCCCCCGAAGATTCGATCAAATACTGCACCGATAGGGCTGTGCTGCGCACTTCGGGCAGGGTGATGTCGTATACCGTGGCGATCACGTTCGCCGAGGCGATTGGAATGAGCAGCGCCCCGCTGGTGACAAGCCCCATCTGCGCCCGGTTGATGGCAAACTCTTTCATGATAGGCGTAGTGAGCGGACCAATCAGCAATTTATCGCTCTGGTGCAGCAGCATAAACAGAAAGAATATGCCCACAACGAACCTGCGGTATTTGGATTGGGCTTTCATAGAACCTCCCACTGGATCGGTTTTTCTCTGCTCGGGGCGCAACGATAAGGCAAACGGATGGGTTTATTTTAATCCACTTCCGTCAATCAGCTTTCAGAAGAGGATCGGGAATTACTTAATCAGATTCTCATGATATAATTTTCGAGCTTTGGTTAAAATCTCTCTGCTCTCAGCGACGCACTCGAGAATTTTGTGCGTCTTTGTTTAAACCCCAGAGGAGTTTGGGAAATGGAAATTACCTGTATTCAGTATAAACACAGCGATCTGGTTAAACCGGAGGGCAGGGTCGACAGCGCCACCGCTCCGCAGCTTGCCAAAGCCCTGGAAGACATCACCAATGCCGGGCGTTTCAGGATCGTACTGGATCTTTCAGGCGTCGATTTCATGTCCAGCGCCGGTTTGCGCGTCCTGATCAGCACCCAGAAAACCTGCAAGCGCTACAACCGGGGTGAGATCGCCCTGGCTGCCGTGCCAAAGCGCATATACGATGCGCTCGATCTGGCTGGCTTTATCCCGCTCTTCCGTTTCTTTGACTCCGCGCTCGACGCTGTCGGAGCGATGTAGCCTCATCTCTCCCACTCCAGAAATCCAGGGATGGAGGATTGGCTGGCCTCCAGCCTCGATTTATTCTGCGCTGTGCATGCCGCTTATGCCCGAACCTCCACCAGAAAGTCCCTCTGCTAAAAACTCGACCGATCCCACCGCGCCGGCGCCTGCGGGGCGGGCGCGCAACCTCAGTCAGACCCGCGTCTTTACCGCCCAGTTCGATAATCTTGAGACCGTCCGCCAGTTTGTGGGCGATGCCGCCCGAAATGCCGGGTTGAATGATTCGGACGTCTATGCCACCCAGCTTGCGGTTGACGAGGCATTCACCAACATCATCGAACACGCCTACGAAGGCGAGTCGCTCGAGAAGATCGAATGCAGCTACAAGATTTCCAAATCAGGAATAGTGATCACGCTTACGGATTGCGGTAAGCCATTTGACCCGGCAGCGATCCCTGTGCCAAATCTGGAGGCTGAATTGGAAGCGCGGGACATCGGCGGGTTGGGTCTGTACTTCATTCGCACCCTTATGGACGAGGTGGAGTTCACCTTCACCCGCCAGGCGGACACCGGAAAACTCTGCAACATCTTACGCATGGTCAAGCACAGGGAGAGTTAATTTGGCGACCGGGAATCCGGCGGAATTGCCCTCTTCTCCGTCATCCTTCCAGCCCGTGTTGAAGCTGGGCGAGGATCTGCTCGCCATTGCCCAACAAGCCACCGCCGCGGGGACCTCTCCTGTCAGTATGCTGGCGCGCCAATGTGAGCAAATCAGCGCGGCTATCACCCGCTTGCTGGGCGGAGAAGTCGTCTTGTGGCTGTCTGTGGACCTGCTCCGCAGCCACATCGGCAAAGAGGCGGTGCAACTGGCAGCGGGTGCGCCAAACGCCATCCGCCCCGACCCAACCCCGCTGATGCAGGCGTGCTTTGCCCGCCAGGAGCTGCTCAGCGAGCCAGACCAACCCATCCGGCTCGCTGCCCCGCTTTCGCTCCAAGCTCTCCAGGAATCCCCAGCCAGCGAGTTGGGCGTGCTGCAAATCGAGCGCAACGCCGGTCCCCCCTTTTTACCGCATGAGATCGCTCTTTTCGAAGCCCTCGTCCGACAATCCGCGCTGATGCTGGAGTCGAGCCTGCGCATGACCCGCGAACGCTGGCGCAGGGAGCAGCTCGCCCTGGTACGCCAGGTAACCCGTAATATTACCAATTTGCGCGATCTCGATCAAATTATTAGCCAGGTAGCCAACCTGATCTTGCAAGCTTTTGACTACTATTATGTCGTTATCTATACAATCGAGCTGGGCAAGCCGAGCCTGAGGTTCCGCGCCAGCGCGGGTCCTCTCGGCAAGTTGGAAGAACCCGGGGCGCCGATTTCTATATCGGTCGACCTGGGTCAGGGGATTGTGGGGCATGTCGCCCAGACCGGACAGGAACTGCTCGCCCGTGACGTGCGCCAGGAGCCGCGTTACCGGGCGCTCGCCCGGCTGCCCGAAACCCGCTCTGAATTCGCCCTCCCGCTCATTGCTCAAGAGCGCCTGCTCGGGGTGCTGGATGTGCAGAGCAATCAGCCGGACGACTTTGATGAAATTGACCAGCTCGTACTGCGCGCCCTGGCGAGCAACATTTCCATCGCCATCGAGGACGCGCAACTCTATCAAGACCTGAGCCGCCGCGTGTTTCAGGTACAAACCATCTATCAGGTCAGCAGCGCCATCACCTCCATCCTGGATCAGGAAGAGTTGTTGAATGAAGTTGTCAGGCTCATCCACGAACGTTTTGGCTTCCCCTTCGTTCACATCTTTAGCGTTCATCCGGGAAGGTTGAAAGTGCTTTATGAAGCCGGCAGCGGGCTGCGCAGCCAGACGATCGTCAAAGAAGAATACACCTACGACCTGAACGACCCGCAGGGGCTGATCCCCTGGGTAGCGCGCACCGGCGAGACTGCGCTCGTCAATGACGTGCGGCAAGACCCGCGCTACCGACCCAGCAGTCTGTCGCCTGAAAACATTCGCTCCGAGCTCACAGTAGGATTGGTCTTCGGCGGGCAGGTACTGGGTGTCCTCGATATCCAAAGCGATCAGTTGGGCGCTTTCAGCGAAGAAGACCGCTTCCTGTTTGAGACTCTTGCAGATCACATCGCCATCGCTCTGCGCAATGCTGTACTTTATCGTTCCGAGGTCTGGCGGCGCGGCGTGGCTGACAGCCTGCGCGAAGTGGCGGGGATCCTCGCGGCAGATGTCGATCTAGACCAGGTGCTTGCGGCGGTGCTGACCGAGTTGGAGCATACCCTCCCGCTCGAGGCAGCCGCAATTTGGCTGTTGGACGATGACGCCCAAATGGATCCTCCCGAGGGCGCATCCGGTCTTTACCTGGCGAGCGTACGCGGCTCAAGGATTGCCGACCTCGATCTGGAGGTCGGTCTGCGACCCGCCGAACTGCTCGAGTTCAATCTGGACGAGCCGAGCCTGGAAACGCTTCCCGATATATCAACCTGGCTGTCAGAAGCGCTGGCGTCTGATGCGCCAATCATGCGCACACCCCACTCGCCTCCCGAACCGCTCGGAGCCGTCTTGGGTTTCCCGGACGATTATTCAGCCATCGCCGCGCCGCTGCGCAGCGGCGCCCACCTGCTGGGTGTGCTGTGTTTAGTGCACCACACTTCGGGGCGCTACGGCAGCGAAGCGTACGCCATGACGACCGTATTTGCGAGCTATGCCGCCGTTGCGATCGAAAACGCACGCCTTTATGAGGACGCCCAAGAGCAAGCCTGGACTGCCACAGCGCTCCTGCAGGTTGCCAATGCCACTCAATCGGTCTCCGACTTGCCCGAACTGCTCGACACGGTGGTGCGCATCACCCCGATGCTGACGGGCGTAAAAGCCTGCGCGCTCTACATGTTCACCGCAGATGGCGCGTTTATCCCTGCCGCGGCGACCGGTTTGACCTCCGATCAGCAGGTTGAATTCGAACGCGGGCGCTTCGATGCCGAGGATGTGCCTGCGCTCGATCGTTTGCTGACCGAACTCCGCCCGGTGATCCTGCGTGAAGAAGATTGGCGCCTCGCCAACATCCTGACCGCCGCTGAGATATCGGACCGACCGCACAGCGCCAGCCTGCTCGTGCTGGTGCCCCTCGCGGCGCGCGGCGAAATCCTGGGCACTTTCCTGGTAGATTACAGCACCTCGCTGTCAACGCTCAGCCTGGGCAAATCTTTCGAGACATTTTTTGATGAGTGCCTGGCGATTTTACAAGGCATTGCTTATCAAACCGCCATCGCAGTAGATAACATCCGGCTGTCAAAAGCGCAGCGGGAAGAGGCTTACGTCTCAGTCGCGCTCTTGCAGGTCGCCCAGGCGATTGTCAGTTCAAATGACCTGGACGAAGCGTTGGGGTCGATTGTGCGCATCACCCCGATCCTGGTGGGGGTCAAAAGCGCCATGATCTTTCTCTGGCATGAGGATCATGACCATTTCGTGCTGGCACAGGCTTACGGGCTGCCGCGCGAAGCAGAATCGCGCACTTTTGACGCAGGCGAATTCCCTCTATTGGATGCTGTATTGGCGACAGACAACCTGGTTGTGCTGCCCGCGCCGCTGATTGCAGATGAGCAAGATGCGCTCGACTGTTGGATGGAACTCGATATCCCAGATCCGGCTACGGCAGAAGCCTTGCTGAGCGAGGAAGACAGCCTGCTGATGGCGTTCCCGCTGGCGGTTAAAGGCAAAATGTTCGGAGTTTTCCTGTTTGAGGAGCCGGACCCTGAACCCGGTGAAAACTACACCAGCGCGAACGCCAACCGGCGGCTGCGGTCAAAGCGCATGGAGATCATCACCGGCATCTCCCAACATGCGGCGCTTGCCATCCAGAACGACCTGCTCCAGAAAGAGACCATCGAACGCGGGCGTCTAGAGCGCGAGTTGCAGCTCGCTCAACAGATCCAAGCCGCATTTCTGCCGCAGCAGAAACCGGAACTGCCCGGCTGGGACTTGCAAGTGTACTGGCGCCCAGCCCGCCAGGTGGGCGGCGATTTCTATGACTTCTTCAAGCTTCCCGGCAACAAACTCGGACTGGTCATCGCCGATGTAGCGGACAAAGGCATGCCGGCAGCCCTTTTTATGACCCTGGTGCGAACGCTGGTTCGCGCCACCGTGCAAATCTTAGAATCGCCCGCGGCTGTCCTGGCGCGCGTCAACGACCTGCTTGTGCCGGATGCCGCCAACGGCATGTTTGTCACAATGGTCTACGTCGTTTTGGATCTTAGCGCCGGTGAGCTGTGCCTGGCAAACGCCGGACACAACTCACCTTTGATTTTACATCACACCGGCAGCTTGGACTGGGCTAAGCGCAGCAGCATGGCGCTCGGCGTCGAGCCAGATCTGTCTATTCAGGAGGCGCATTGGCGGCTCGAGCCAGGCGACCTGCTCGTGATGTACACCGACGGCGTGACCGAAGCCTTCTCGCCGGAAGACGAAATGTTTGGTGAAGAGCGCCTGGTAGAACTGCTCCGCCAGTTCGCCCGCGGCGGCGATCGGCAAGAAATGCCCAGCGCTCGAACCGTTCTGGAAACGATTGATCAAGAAGTGTTGGATTTTTCGGGGGAGGCGGTCCCGTACGACGACCTGACCTTACTGGTGCTGAAACACGAAACCGGGCGCGAAGCCCCCGATCAAACCGCGTAAACGCCGCCCAATCCGGTCTGCGCCGCAGATCTCCGCTAACCCGCTGTGGCTGCTTTCTCTTCAGCCCGCTTGAACCGCCAGATCGCCCAAACCGAAAACAGCCCAATCACGCCCACCAAAGCCTCTGCCAGAAGCTGTGAGGTCTGCTTTGGGATGAGGAGCCAACTGGGCACTGCGACAACCACCACGTTCACAATGGTGTGCAGCCCGATTGCCAAAAAGAGCCAGCCAAGCTGCCGGCGTCGAAAGACTTGGAGCACCACCAGCGACATTGCCACGTGAAACAACACCGTCCAAAAGCGTTCCCAGGCTGCCAGCAGTGGCACCCAGGCTGGACTGCCGACCAGTGAAGCGCTCGGCTGAGTCAGCGCGCCCCGCAACTCAGCGGGCAAATATCCAGCGATGAGCGGGGAAAAGGTCAGGATCGCCAACAGCGTGACTTGGGACAATCCCACCAACATCATCGCTTCGATCCCCCCGTGCCCGATTCCGTACATCACGCCAACTTTCCAGGTTTTTGGGTCCTTCGGCATGATCCAGCGGTAACCCACATAGCGCCCAAATTCTTCGAACAACCCCGCCGAGAAAGCCAGCAGTATCAGCCAGACCGCGGATAGCCAGGTCGATGACCGAATCTGCGCCCCTAAAAGCGCCTGGACAAGCACCACCATAGGTATGCGCAAAACCAACTGGAATAAGGTGAAAATCCCAACGCCATAGACGAAGTATAGCCACGAGACCGAATAACGACGCCAGACCAGGAACGCCAGCACCAGGGGATAAACAATCACAAAAAACGCCGAAACCGCCAGCGTAATGAGAAAGTCCGGCGACACCTTGCCGATGGGTTCGATTGGGGTGTAGAACAAGCCTGCCACGCGCTGATCCTGGTCGTAAACCACCCGGATATTTATCAGCGCCTTCTCAAACCGGGTCTGCACGTTGACTGCGGTGTAACCATCGGCAGGCGCAGCTTTAACCTCTACAATCTCCTGGAACGCTCCGTACTGGCTGATCACATCCTGCCAAGTGGATCGCAGCCGGGCTGGCGGCAGCGCTTTGAGCATTGCCTCATCATAATTTGCTGCCGCGTCCTCGAAGCGTCCCTGCACTAAAAGATCAATGAACTGACGAGCGAGCTGCTCCGGTTCACGGTCTGGCTGCTGCGCCGCTGCAGACCCCGAGAGCAGCAATACGGCAGTCAATCCAAATGCCAATACGATTAGCAACCGACTGGGTATTTTCATAGAGCCTATTGTAACTTAAAGCGATTGCCGGACTGAATGGACACGTCCGGCAATCTAGGGGGCCACCGGAAGCACAACACGGGGGGGACGTGCTGAACGCTTCGTTCGGTGACGCGACACCTGAAAATACCAGTAAAAGGGAGGGCAGGTGTCAACGCTTTGAATATACCCTATTTTGATCTAAATACAATTAAAAAAGAATGAGAATAGTGGACTAATAATGTCCGATTATCTGAGGCGAGGTCATTCGCCAAACATTTTCAGCCAGTCTTGCAGTTCGTCTTCGCTCATCCCCGCCTCCATTTGCTCGCCGGGGTCGCGCCGGTTTTCATCCAGCGCCGCGCGCAGCAGTCTGGCGAATTCCTCCGCCGGCAGCACGCGCGCCTGAGCCGCCCGCGCCTCCGCCTGCACCGCCAAATCGGACGTCACCACTGTCCAGTTGCGCGCGCCGCGCCCCAACTGTCTGAGCCGCGCCGCAATTGCCTGATCGGCGCTCGAACCCTGGCGCACGAAGCGTGCAATGACCAACCCCAGGTTGCGCGCCCGCACCCCGCCCGGCGGCGCGTTGTCGAAAAACACTTCAACCTGCTTGCGGTGAACGCGGCAGAATTCTTGCAACATCTCGATCAATTGCTGCTCATCATCCACTGCCTGCAGGCTGAGCCCCGCCACCTTGGGGATCAGATTATGACCGTCAATTAGAAAGGGCATATTCGGATTGTATGCGCAAAATGAACACCCGTCAAATAGAATTCTGTGCTATCATTTTTTAGTCGGATGAATCGCCCTACCAAAAAACTTCAATATACAAATTGGTTCGAAAGACGCCATGAAACCCTGGAAACGAATGCTCTTTTATCTCTCTTTGAACGTGATCGTGTCAGCCTGCACGGTACTGACGGTGCTTTTTCTGTGGGACCAGTTCTCTGGACCTATGCCGCGCCGGTTGCTGCCCGAAGCGCTCAGGAGCATTGCCGCCGCACCCACGCCCACAAAAGCGCCGGCGACGCCGGACGCATCCGCCCCCCAACCCACCCCCACGGATGAATTCGTAATCTACCAGGTAGCGTCTGGAGATACGTTCGAAAGCCTGGCGGCAAAATACAACATCAGCGTCGAGGAGCTCATCGCCGTCAACGGTTTCGCGCGCTCCCAACCGCTCGGCGAGGGCGAAGTGCTGCGCATTCCGCTGCGCGCTTCCGCCAGCGTGGTGATTGACAGCGTCATCGGCGCCGGCGATCTGGACACCGAGCGGGTGCTGCTCAAGCAGCGCGGCGAAGGCGAACTCTCGCTGGTCGGCTGGCGGCTCGAAGACGGGCAGGGCAACATCTTCGTATTCCCGCAGTTTCCGCAATTGATCCTGTACAAAGGCGGGGCGGTCAACGTTTACACCAAAGCCGGCAATAACAGCGTAGTTGACCTGTATTGGGGGCTTGAATTGCCCGTCTGGGCGTCCGGCAAAACGGTGACGCTGCGCGATCCGCAGGGCAACGAGCGCGCCAACTACCAGATCCCCTGACCGGCGGAGAAATACGTGCCGGTTATCGAAGACCTCATCCGCCAGGCAATTGAAGCGGGCAAATTTTCCGACCTATCTGGTAAGGGCAAGCCGCTGCGCCTGGACGATAACCCGCATTCTGACCCCGCATGGCGCCTGGCATATCATCTGCTGCGCGAAAACGGCTTCACGCTCCCCTGGCTCGAACGGCGCCGCGAGATCGAGGCTGAATGTGAGCAAGCCTGCCAGCGCCTGCGGTTTGCCTGGAGTCGGCACACTCAAGCCGCGCAGAACGAAACGGCGCCTGCCGCGGCTGACGCCGAATGGCAGCAAAACGCAGCGCAGTCCCGAGAGCAATTTGCGCAGCTCAACCGGCGCATCTTCGACTATAATTTGCAAGCGCCTGCCGCCCAATTCCAGATGATCCCCCTGGATTTTGAGAGAGAAATCCAGCGCATCTGCGAAAGCGGCGGAGGTTGACCACAGCCCGTCTCTTTGATACACTCAGGACATGTCACAGGCTCTCTACCGGAAATGGCGTCCGCAAACCTGGGATGCCGTGGTTGGTCAGCAGCACGTCGTGCAAACCCTGCACAACGCGCTGGCGGCTGACCGGATCGCGCACGCCTACCTCTTTGCAGGACCGCGCGGCACCGGCAAGACCACCACCGCCCGCCTGCTGGCTAAGGCGGTCAACTGCCTCAACGCCGACTTGTCCGCCCGACCATGCGGCGAGTGCGAACACTGCCAGGCGGTGGAACAGGGGCGGTTCCTGGACCTGATCGAGATCGACGCCGCTTCAAACACCAGCGTTGAAGACGTGCGCGATCTGCGCGACAAGATCAACTTCCTCCCCAACCAGGGTAAATACAAAGTCTATATTGTTGATGAAGTACATATGCTCTCGACCGCCGCCTTCAACGCCTTGCTGAAGACGCTGGAAGAGCCGCCAACGCACGCGATTTTCGTGCTGGCGACGACCGAAGCGCACAGGATCCCTGCCACAGTGCTCTCGCGCTGCCAACGGCACGAATTCCGGCGCATCCCGGTGGTGGAGATCATCCAGCATCTGGAACAAGTGGCTCAAAGTGAGAGCATCCAGGTTGAAGCGGAGGCGCTGGCGTTGATCGCGCGACAATCCACCGGGGCGATGCGGGATGCCATCTCCCTGCTCGATCAACTCGCCTCCACCGGGCAGACAATCACCCTTGCCTGGGTGCAGGAAGCGCTTGGCACGGCTGCCAGCCAGGCAGTGCTGACGCTGGTGGATGCGCTAATTGAGAAAGACCCCGCCTGCCTGCTGGATACCGTGCACACCGCTTTGGACAGCGGCAGCGACCCGCGCCAGTTCGCCCGCCAGATAGTGGATTACCTGCGCGATCTGCTGATCATGCGCACCGGCAGCCCAGCCCAGATCGAGACCACACCGGAAGCGCGCTTGCAGATGGAGCGTCACGCCCAGGCGTTCACGCCGGCAGAGATCATGCGCTTGATTCGCCTGTTCAACACCGCCGCAGTAGAGGGGCGCAGCGCCTGGCAGCCAGCCCTGCCGCTCGAGATGGCTTGCATCGAAGCGCTCGAACTGCCTGAAGCGCCCGCCGCGCCGCGCGTAAGCTCCCAACCAGTCCAACCCGCGCCGGCCCAACCGCCGGTTGCGCCGGTTCAAGCCGAAACCGTCAGCCGCGCGCCTGCCCCGCCTCCTACCTCCGCCGAAGTCAGCGAGGAGGACGTGCAATCCACCCGCAACCTGGCAGGCATGTGGGACAAAGTATTGGGGCTGGTGCGTCAGCAAGACCCGAAGACCTATGGACTGATGAATTCATGCAAATCGCGCTTCATGCGCCGCGACCAGGTGCTGCTGGGATTTGCCAGCGACATCGTCAAAGCCAAAATGGAAAAACCGGAAAACTTCGAACTGGCGCAAAACGCCCTCTCGCAGATCCTCGAGCGCCCGGTCACGATCCGCTGCTATGTGGACACCCACAAACGCAGCGCCATCCCCGACGGGGTGGACAACGACGGCATGGTAGCCGCCGCGCTGCGCGAGCTGGGCGGCGAACTGGTGGATATCAACTAGGAGGTAAGCATGGCGAAAGGTTTCAAGAGCCCCAAAATGGGCGGCAACCCCATGAACATGATGGGGCAGCTTCAGAAACTACAAGAGCAGATCCAGCTTGTGCAGGATCAGTTGGCTGAAGAGACGGTCACCGCCGCCGCGGGGGGCGGCGCGGTCAAGATCACCATGACCGGCAACCAGGTCTGCCGGGCGGTCGAGATCGACCCCGAGGTCATGAAAGACGCCGATGTAGAGATGCTCCAGGACCTGGTTCTGACGGCTTACAACAATGCGCTGGAAGCCTCGCGCGAACTGGCTGCCGAGCGGCTTGGTCCGCTGGCGGGCGGCTTGCCGATCTTCTGATTCATCCCTGGACTGCCATCGATGCTCCTGCCCGAGCCGATCCAAAACCTGATCGATGCCTTCTCGCGCCTGCCGGGTGTGGGACCGAAGACGGCTTCGCGGCTTACCTTTTATCTGCTGCGCGCCCCGGAAAATCTGGCGCACGATCTGGCTGAAGCCCTGACCAACCTTAAAACTGGCACGACCTACTGCCGCACCTGCTACAACATCACCAGCGCCGGGCGTGAAGAATGTGAAATTTGCAGCAGCCCCACCCGCGACGCAAGTCTGATTTGCGTGGTCGAGGAGCCGCTGGATGTGATCGCCCTGGAGCGCACAGGCGGCTACCAGGGCCGCTACCATGTGTTGCACGGCGCCCTCTCCCCAATCGAGGGCATCGGGCCCGAACAACTCAAGATGCGCGAGCTGATCGGGCGGGTACGCTCCGGCGAGGTGCGCGAGGTCATCCTCGCGACCAACCCCAGCATGGAAGGCGACTACACCGCCGCCTACCTGCGCCAGCAACTCCAGCCGCTGGGTTTGCGCCTGACGCGCCTGGCGCGCGGTTTGCCGGTCGGAGGAGACCTGGAGTACGCCGACCAGGGCACGCTGCTGCGCGCCCTCTCCGGACGGCAGGAGATGTCGGAATAAGAAACGCGTAGAAGCCGCCTTCACCCCCGGCGGGCGCGGTTTCATAACCAGCCAGCCGTTCGACCGATCTACCAGCGCTCCAGGGACAGCGCCGCTTATCCCCTGATCTCAGCTAGAATCAAGCCGTACAGCCAAAATCACCAGACGGAGAAGCTTATGCCGCACATGTTTATTCCTGGCCCGGTGGATGTGCCTGCCGAAGTGCTGGATGCCCAAACTGCTCCCATGCTGCCGCACCGCAGCCCAGAGTTCGAAGCGATCTTCCAGCGCGCCGCGGAGCGGTCGCGGCAGCTTTTTTACACCCAGTTTCGCGTCTTTCTGACTGCCTCCTCAGGCACCGGG
Organism: Anaerolineae bacterium UTCFX2; assembly: GCA_002050125.1. GTDB lineage: Bacteria > Chloroflexota > Anaerolineae > Anaerolineales > UBA4823 > UTCFX2. The sequence goes on from MWTA01000100.1 coordinate 19,988, forward strand.
CTGCAAGAAGCCGCGGTGCGCAATTTCGCCCGCCAGGAGGCGCTGGTGTGCGTAAACGGGGCATTTGCCAACCGCTGGTACGACGTGGCGGTTTCGAACGGCAGGGCGGCGGACAAGATCGAACTGCCCTGGGATCAACCGATCACGCCCGAGGGCGTGTACGCCGCGCTGAAATCCAAACACTACGAGATGCTGGCAGTGGTGCACAACGAAACCTCCACTGGCTTGCAAAACCCGGTGGCGCAAATCGCCGAGGCAGTTCGCGCCGCCAGCCCGGATACCCTGATCTGCGTCGACGCGGTCTCGTCGCTGGGGGGCGCGAAGATCGAGATGGACGCCTGGGGGCTGGATATGGTGCTGACCTCTTCGCAGAAGTGCCTGGCGCTTCCGCCCGGGCTGGGGCTGGGAGCCGTCTCCGACCGGGCGCTGGCTTATGCCGAGAGCGTGCCGCAGCGCGGCTGGTATTTCGACCTGGTGCGCATGGAAAAACACCGCCTGAAAGATTCCACGCCGGCGACCCCAGCCCTTCCGCTAATCTATGCGTTGGACGCGCAGCTCGAACGGATCGAACGCGAGGGGCTGGAGCAGCGCTTCGAACGCCACCGCCGCATGGCGGAACGCGTGCAGAACTGGGCGCTGGAGCACGGTCTGGCTCTCTTTGCGCCGCAAGGCTACCGCTCGCAGACGGTCACCACGCTCGTCACGCCAACCGGGGTCGAGGTGGGGGCGCTTAACCAGTTCCTGCTCGGGCGCGGGATGCGTATCGCCAACGGCTATGGAGCGCTGAAGGGCAAGACCTTCCGCATCGCGCATATGGGCGAGACCCAACCGGAGCAAATCGAGGAACTGCTGGCGGCGCTGGAGGCGTATCTGGAGGAGAGGCGCTGAGGCGTCAGGCAGAATGCCCACATTTGAAGTGAGGCTGGAGGGACACGCCTACGGGGGCGAATCGATCGGGCGGCTGCCCGACGGGCGCGCGGTCTTTGTGCCGCTGGCGCTGCCCGGCGAACTGGTGCGGATCGAACTGGTAGAAGAGAAGCGCGGCTTCTGCCGCGCCCGGCTGGTGGAGGTGTTGGAGGCTTCACCGGATCGGGTCGAACCGCACTGCCCCCACTTCGGAGCGTGCGGCGGCTGCCACTACCAGCACATGCGCTACGCCGCCCAGCTTGAAGCCAAGCAGGCAGTGCTGCGCGACCAGCTTGAGCGGATCGGCGGGCTGAGGCAGCCGCGGTTAAGCGAGCCGGTCTCCGCCCCCCAGCCCTACAACTACCGCAACTACGTACAGTTTCACCTCACCCCGGAGGGTCAGCTCGGCTATCATCGCCCGCGCTCGCAAGAGGTGCTGGCGGTGAAAGAATGTCACCTGCCCGAACCGCTTATCAACGCGGTGTGGCCGCGGTTGGAATTCGAACCGGGCAGCGGGATCGAACGGGTGGGTCTGCGACTGGGCGCAGAGGACGAGCTGCTCGTGACACTCGAGAGCCGCAACCCTGAGTCGCCCGAACTGAGGGTTGAGGACCTGCCGGTAAGCGTGGCGCATCTGAGCCCGGCGGGCGCGCTGACGCTGGCAGGCAGTCCAGAGGTGACGTTGGAGGTGCTGAAGCGGTCCTTTCGCGTCTCAGCCGGGTCGTTCTTTCAGGTCAACACGGCAATGGCTGAGCGGCTGGTGGAGCAGGTGATCGGCTTGCTCGAGGAACGCGGGCTGCTGGGACCCCAAACCAGCGCGCTGGATCTATACTGCGGAGCAGGGTTGTTTAGCGCCTTCCTGCGCGAGCGGGTCGAGAGGCTGGTTGGGGTCGAGGCGTCGCCCTCCGCGGTTGAGGACTTTGCCTACAACCTGGACGAGTTCACCGAAGTGGAAATTTACGAAGCCCGGGTCGAGCAGGCGCTGGCGGCGCTGGATTTTCGACCGGACATCGCGCTGGTTGATCCGCCGCGGGAAGGGCTGGATCGCAAGGTCGTGGACTGGATCGTGGAGGCTGTTCCACAGGCGCTGGTGTACGTCTCGTGCGACCCGGCTACGCTGGCGCGGGACGCCAGGCGGCTGACGGCAGGCGGCTACCGGCTGGAAGAAGCGCGCCTGTTCGACCTGTTCCCACAAACGTATCACATCGAGAGCGTAAGCCTGTGGACGCGGGGAGAGACCCGCGCCCGCGGAACGCATGTATAATGGCAGCATGATTGTGCTTTCAGCGGGGATGCCGCGTGCCGGCTCTGGCTGGTATTACAACCTGACAAACGATCTGATGCTGGCGCACGGGGCGCAGGACGCCCACCGGGTGCGCGAGCGCTACCGGCTGCAGGGCATCCTGACCGAGGTGAACTGCAACATCGGCGCGCTCACTGCGCGGCGGACGCTGCGGGTGCTGCTGCCCGCGGCGCTGGGAAACAGGTTCGTGATCAAGGCGCACGCCGCCCCGGGGCGGCTGGCGCGTTGGGCGATCCGCTGGGGGTGGATGCGCCCTACGTACATCTACCGCGACCCGCGCGATGCGCTGCTCTCGGCAATGGAGAACGGTCAGCGGGCGCTGGAGCGCGGCCGTCCGAACGCCTTTGCGCCGTACGCCGAGTTCGAAGCGGCGCTGAACTTCATGAGCGGCTATCTGCCAACCTGGGAAGCCTGGATGAGGTGCACGCAGGTTCTACGGGTGCGTTACGAAGACCTGCTGCTGGATTACGAAGCTGAAGCGGGGCGGCTGGTCGAATTCCTGCGGCTCGACCCCGGTGAAGCGCAAACCCTCCAGATTGTGGAGCGCTACCGCCCCGAAAAGGGGCAGAGCGATCAGAAAGGGCTGCACTTCAGCCAGGGCAAGATCGGACGCTTCCGGCAGAAGCTGACCCCCGAGCAACAGGAAAGGATGAACCAGCGCCTCGCCCCCTACCTGGTCGAGATGGGCTATCCAATATAAGGCGGGACGCTCAATCTGGTGAAGGCTTAGCGTACTGCATGACCAGATACTGGGTGATCAGGCTGAAGACGACCAGGATGAGAAACATCACGCCCTGATCGATGCTGCCGATGTGCATCTGGCGCAGCACGAGCGTGACAGCGGTGAGCGCCGCGATCATCATTATCGCAAAATCAAACGAAAGAACGGTGAGAATCAGCGCGACCAAGCCGCCAACCACAAACCACACGGGTGTAGCCCAGTCGGCGTTGCTGCCCAGCGCAACCGGCAAGTTATAGATCAGAAAACCCCCGGCAAAAAAGGCACCGGCGCGGGCAGTCCAGCGGTGAAAAAGAAAGGCGAGCAAGACGCCAAAAACCGCAAACATGAGCGACAGGACGAGGTTGTTCGTTTCGGTTGAAAACAGTTTCATCTGAGCTGCCGCGAAATTACCAAGCAGGAACGCCATCGTACCGGTGAAAATCCAATAGGCGGGACGACCTGAGATCATGAGCATAAACCCAAGCCCAACATTGATGAACCCCATCGAACTACCTCCTTTGTGCCCCGGCGCGCCTGGCGCGGTAAATATACTATATCTGTTCCAGGATATCTTGTCAATTCCACAAAAAAGGGGCATAATCGATAGCGTTGCCCGGATCGTTACCGACCGGGACCGGCGATAACTCTTCAACCCCATTCAACTATCAGGCCTCTACCTGATCCCAGGAGGGTACCATGACTACAGTTCCAATTTCCACAACCACTCAAAACCGCAAGAAAGTCACTACTCTGGCTCTGCGCAGCAAGAAAGCCGCCGGAGAGGTGATCAGCATGCTGACCGCCTACGATTATCCGACTGCCCTGGCGCTCGACCAGGCGGGGATCGATGTGATCCTGGTCGGTGATTCGCTCGGCATGGTGGTGCTTGGTTACGAAAACACGCTGCCGGTCACGATGGAAGACATGCTGCACCATTGCAAAGCGGTTGCGCGCGGCGCGCGCGGCGCGCTGCTGGTCGGCGACATGCCATTCATGTCGTTTCAGGTTTCGGTCTCCGAGGCGGTGCGCAACGCGGGACGTTTCCTGCAAGAAGGCGGCATGGACGCCGTGAAGATCGAGGGGGGCCGCGAACGGCTGGAGGCGGTGCAGGCGATCACCGGGGCGGGCATCCCGGTGATGGGGCATCTGGGATTGGTGCCGCAGAGCGTGAACCAGCTCGGCGGCTTCCGCCCGCAAGCGCGCCAAGCGTCCGAAGCGCGCCGGCTGATCGAGGACGCGCTGCTGCTGGAACAGGCGGGGTGTTTCTCGATCGTGCTCGAATCGATCCCGGGGCGTCTGGCGGAGCGTGTCTCTACCCAGTTGGGAATCCCCACGATCGGGATCGGCGCGGGACCGGGCTGCGACGGGCAGGTGCTGGTCACCCACGACCTTCTGGGGCTGTTCGAGCGCTTCACGCCGCGCTTTGTGCGCCGCTATGCCGACCTGCACGCCCAAATGGCGCAGGCGTTCGAGGCGTATAAGCGCGATGTCGAAGCGGGGCTTTTCCCGGCGGAGGAACACACCGTCGAAATGACGGACCACGAGTGGAATGAGTTGGTCAAAGAACTGAACAATGCAGTTTGATCCCGAAAATGCAATTCTAGTGATGGGCACGGGCGCATTGGCTTGCCTGTTCGCGGCGCGCCTGTCAGCCGCGGGCGTCTCGGTATGGATGTACGGCGCCTGGGCTGAGGGGCTGCAAGCGCTGGAGGAAGCGGGTGTGCGGCTGGTCGACGATCAAGGTCATGAGCAGGCTTATCCTGTGCAGGTTGTCCGGCGCAGCGCAGACTGCGCCGGGGCGCGCCAGGCGTTGGTGCTGGTCAAATCCTGGCAGACCGCGCACGCCGCGGCGCAGCTCGCCGAATGCCTGGCGCAGGACGGCATCGCGCTGACGCTGCAGAACGGGATGGGAAACCGCGAGGCGCTCGCTCAAGCGCTCGGCGCCCGGCGCGTCAGCCTGGGGGTCACGACCATTGGCGCAAACCTGCTCGGTCCGGGACGGGTACAAATGGCGGGCGAGGGGGTGATCTCGGTGAGCGTCCACCCGGGGCTCTCAGGGCTAGTGGGGCGGCTGCGGGCAGCGGGCTTCGTGATCGAAAACGAGCCGGACCCCAACGCGCTGCTGTGGGGCAAGCTGGTGATCAACGCCGCGATCAATCCAATCACCGCGCTGCTGCGCGTGCCCAACGGGGAACTGCTCAACCGTCCAGCCGCGCGCCAATTGCTGCACACGATCGTGCGTGAGGCTGCCGCGGTAGCAGTGGCACAGGGCGTTCGCCTCCCCTATCCAGACCCGGTGGTGGCAGTTGAGGCGATCGCCCGGCGCACAGCTACCAATCGTTCTTCGATGCTGCAGGACGTGCTGCGCGGCGCGCCCACCGAGATCGACGCCATCTGCGGCGCAGTCGTCGGAGCCGGCGAGAAGACCGGCGTCCCCACCCCCACGCTGCGCGCCGTCTGGCAGCTTGTAAAGGCAATCCAACCCGAGGGGTGATGAAAACCGTCGTCACGCTTCCAGAATTAAGAGCGGCGCGCCTGGAACTGGCTGCGCCGGTTGGGCTGGCGCCTACGATGGGCTACTTGCACGCGGGTCATCTCTCGCTGGTGCGGCAGGCGCGCCGCGAATGCGCCAGCGTGGTGGTGAGCATTTTCGTCAATCCGACCCAATTCGGGCCCCATGAAGACCTGGGCAGCTACCCGCGCGACCTAGCGCGCGACCTGGACCTGCTGCGAAGGGAGGACGCCGACCTAGTCTGGACCCCTACGCTGGAAATCGTCTACCCGCCGGATTTCCAGACCTGGGTGACGGTCGGACAGGTAGCTCAGCCGCTCGAAGGGAGCATGCGCCCGGGTCATTTCCGCGGCGTTGCGACCGTAGTAGCCAAACTGTTCAATGCGGTTCAGCCGCACCGGGCTTATTTTGGACAGAAAGACGCCCAGCAGGCGGCGGTGATCCGTCAGATGGTGAAGGACCTCAACTTCAATTTGGAGTTGGTCGTCTGCCCGACCCAGCGCGAACCGGACGGGCTGGCGCTGTCCAGCCGCAACGTGTACCTGAACCCGGAAGAGCGCCGGGCGGCGACGGCGCTGTGGCGCGCCCTGTCTGCCGCCCAAAAAGCCTATCAGCAGGGTCAATCGCAGGCTGAACGACTGCGCGAGGCGATGCGCGCGGTGCTGCAGGCTGAGCCGCTCGCGAACGTGGAGTACGTCTCCTGCGCCGAGCCAGACACCATGCAAGAAATCGAAGGGCGGCTGGAGGGGCGGCAGGCATTGCTCTCAATGGCGGTGAAGATCGGCAAAACCCGGCTGATCGACAACCTGCTGATCGGAGGATAAACGGATGCTGCTGGCGATCGACATTGGTAATATGAACCTCACGCTGGGGCTGTACCAGGGCAAAGAACTGGGGGCGCGCTGGCGGCTGGCGACCGTGCACGACCGCATGCCGGATGAGTACGGCTTGCAGTTCCTCGGTCTGTTGGAACACGCCGGCTATGCGCCGGAGCAGATCAATGGCATTTGTCTTGCGTCAGTCGTCCCGCCGCTCACGGGCAAAATCCTGGAAGCCTGTCAGACGTATCTGCGCTGCGACCCGCTGGTGGTGGATACCGGCGTCAAGACCGGGGTGCGCATTCGCTATGAGGATCCGCGCGCGGTCGGGGCAGACCGGGTGGCGGACGCGGCTGCAGTGCAGGAATTCTATGGAGGTCCGGCTTGCGTGGTCGATTTTGGCACCGCGACGACTTTCGACGGTATCTCCAGGGAGGGCGATTATCTGGGAGGCGCGATCGCGCCCGGGATCGGGATCGCCGCCGAAGCGCTCTTCATGCGCGCCGCCAAGCTGCCGCGGGTGGATCTGCAGCGCCCCCCAACCGCGATCGGGCGCAACACCGTGCACGCGATGCAGTCCGGGCTGTTGTTTGGCTATGCCGCGCTGGTGGAGGGGATGGTGGCGCGCTTCCGCCAGGAGCTTGGTCCGGACATGAAGGTGATCGGCACCGGCGGGCTGGCGGAGGTGGTGGCAAAAGAAACCAACGTGCTCAAGATCATCGCCCCGTGGTTGACGCTCGACGGTCTGCGCATCATTTGGGACCTGAACCACTGAGCTCCTGCAAGACCTGAATTCGGATGAACTGAAGCAGACCTCCCTTTACGTCCAGGCGCTCGCGCCATTATCTAGAACATGAAAACCCAGATCATTCCAGCCGCGCTGCCCGAGGCGCTTACCAGGGCGCTCGAAACCCTGCGAAAGGGTCAGCCGGTCGCGTTTCCAACCGACACCGTATATGGCATCGGCGCCAGCCTGTGGGACGCGCAGGCGATTGAGCGGCTGTTCATTGTGAAGGATCGTCCGGCTGAAAAGGCGGTCGCGGTGCTGCTGGGCGAGCCGGCTGCGCTGACGCAGGTGGCTGAAACACTAAGTCGAACCGCCCAGCGCCTGGCGGAACGCTTTTGGCCCGGCGCGCTCACGCTTGTCGTACGGCGGCGCCTCGACCTACCCGACAACCTGTCCCCCAACCTCACGATTGGCGTGCGCATGCCCGACCACCCGCTGGCGCTGGCGCTGCTGCGCCGCGCCGGTCCGCTGGCAGTGACCTCCGCCAACCTCGCCGGCGCGGCAAACGCTGCCACCGCCCAGGAAGTGTACGCGCAGCTTGCTGGGCGCATCCCTCTGATCCTGGATGGCGGTAAAACGCCGGGGGGTCTGCCGTCCACCGTGCTGGATTGCACTACTGACGAGCCGCGCATACTGAGACCGGGACCGATCACGCCCGAGATGATTGCGGCAGCGCTGGCATAACAAGCTCCTTATTAATAAAACCTTCAGGGAGGCTTCATCCAGGGTTTAGCTGGATATGTATAATAACAATCAGCATTCTCCTCACTCACAAAACCGCGTTACAGGATGAAGTGGCAGCTCGCCTGAAACGCGGGTTTGTTTTTGTTAATCAATCTTTGCGGCGGCTGGTTTCGATCGGGTAGAGCGGCAGCACGACGTGGAATTGGCTGCC
>MWTA01000090.1 GCA_002050125.1 Anaerolineae bacterium UTCFX2
CGGACGTGCGGGTCGCTGAAGAAGGTGACCGGGATGCCGTTGCCATCCAGCTTGCCGGAACCGATGAAGTTGTTGCCGCCCTCAGCGTTGAGTTCTAAGGCGAAGAACATATCGGTGCGGCTCACGCTCGGCAGACCTTTGACGACACGCAGCGGTTTGGCTGCGTCCACGATCTGGCAGTCGTCCACCGTCAACTGGCACTCCTCGCCGACCAGCGTATCCATCTGCGGGTAGTCGGACATCGAGCCAACCGCCACGCTGTCGGCGTCGCCAGCTTCGAGCATCGCAAAGCGGGTGCTGAATTCAGAGATCGATTTCACGATGACTTTCTTGATCGCCGGAGCGCCGGTTGGGCCGCCCTCGAAGGCTGGCTCGGTGCGCCAGTAATCTTCATTGGCGGTCAGGACGTACTCTTCACCGGGGGTCCAGTGATCCAGCTTGTAGGGACCGGTTCCCATCATGGAGGTGCCCAGACCCATCTCGTTGACCTCAGCCGAGGTCTTGCCGTAGAAGTTCTGCCAGGTAGCGCAGTCGCCGTCCCAGCCGCCCTTACTCATCACCCAGGCTTTGGACATGATAGAGCCCCAGCCATTGGCGATGGTCGGGATGAACGGCGCCCACGGGATCGCCAGGTGCATCGTCACCGTCCCAGCCGCATTGTCAGGCGCAATCGCGTCCACGACCTTCTGGCAGGCAGCCAGCAGGTCTTCGGCTGGCAAAGCTGCTAGGGCAGCCGGGTCGTCATATGGCGGCTCATCCGGATTCACAACTTCGACGATGTCGGTCATGCCGGAGCCCAGGAACGGTTCAGCCAGCATCCACTGCGGGGAGGAGGTGCCGCCCTGCAGCAAGCCGCGCTGGAAGGTGTAAGCCACGTCTTCGGGGGTCAGTTCGGTGCCGTCGTGGAACTTCACACCCGGGCGGATATTGAAGGTCATGGTCAAGCCGTCCTTGGAAAGCAAGCCGTTCTCGACCGTGGGCACTTCCAGCGCCAAACCGGGCACGAATTCGTTCGGGTTGTCGCGGTTGTACTCGACCAGCTTGTCGTAAACCTGCTGAACCACGCCGCCGCCGGCAGTCTCATAGTCGAGCGCCGGATCGAGGGTCTCGGGATCGCCGAAGGTCGCGTAGGTGAAAGTGGTCGGGTCAGCCGAGGTCATCGAGGGGGGCGGCGCAGCCGGCTCGGGGGTCGCGGTCACAATGACCGTCTCGCCCTCTGGACCCGGAACTTCTACCGTCTTGACGACCTCAACGGTCTGCACAACCGTTTGAGGGGCTGCCGGCGCGCAGGACGCCAGCACCATGCTCGCCATAATCAATAGCGAAGCAAAAATCAACAGTTTGTTACGCATGTTTCTTCTCCTCTATCATAGGATTGAGTTACTAGATTGACCGATTTACACTGAATTGCTAATATTTTTCTCCTTCCGATTTCACCACCTCCTCTCAAATACGCTACACTCATTCTCACAATCGGGGATCAGACACAAGTAGAGAATTCTACTCTCTATATCCTTCTGGTCAATTTCCGATCGACTGAACCTCTGGCGGCTTAGACCAAATGGCACGCCACCCAATGGTCCGGGGCGACTTCACGCCACTCGGGCACCTGTTCTGCACAAATCTTTTGCGCCAGCGGGCAGCGCGTGCGAAACCGGCAGCCCGAAGGCGGGTTGACCGGGCTGGGCACATCGCCTTCCAGGATGATGCGCTGGCGCTTTTCTTCGATAAACGGATCCGGCACCGGCACCGCAGAAAGCAACGCCTGGGAATAGGGGTGCAGCGGGTGTTCGTAAAGCTCATCCCGCGGCGCCATCTCCATCAGGGCGCCCAAATACATCACTGCGACGCGCGTGCTGATATGACGCACCATCGAAAGATCGTGCGCAATGAACAGGTAAGTCAGACCAAGCTGCTCTTGAAGCTCTTCGAGCAGATTGATCACCTGAGCCTGGATCGAAACATCCAGGGCTGAGATCGGTTCGTCACAGACGAGAAAATCCGGATTGAGCGCCAGGGCGCGGGCAATGCCGATCCGCTGGCGCTGACCGCCGGAGAACTCGTGCGGATAGCGCGAAGAAAAGCCCGGGTTCAGCCGCACCAGGTCGAGCAACTGGTTGACCCGATCTTCGATCTCTTTGCTTTTCATCATGTCATGAACGACCAGTGGTTCTCCAACGATCTCGCGGATCGTCATGCGCGGGTTCAAGCTGGCGTAGGGGTCTTGAAAAATCATCTGCATCCGCTGGCGCATGCGGCGCAGACTCTCGCCTCTGAGTTTCGCCAGATTTTCGCCGCTGAAAACGACGCTTCCAGCAGTCGGTCGGTAGAGCTGCAGGATCGTGCGTCCGGCGGTAGATTTGCCGCAGCCCGACTCGCCCACCAGCCCGAACGTTTCACCCTTCTTGATGTTAAAAGTGATCCCATCCACCGCGTGCACAACGCCGACCTGGCGCTGAAAGACGCCCGCCATAATGGGAAAATGCTTCACCAGATGATCCACACTCAGGAGGACATTGTTATCAGACATTACGCGGTTTTCCCTCTTTAACGTCCCACCAACAGGCGGCTTGGTGATTGAAGCCAATATCGATCAGCGGCGGGTTTTCTGCACAGCGTTCAAACGCGTAAGGGCAGCGCGGTAGAAACGGGCAAGCCACCGGCTTTTCGAGCAGCAATGGCGGCAAGCCAGGGATCACGTTGAGCTTGTGTTGCTTGCCGCCGCGGTCCAGGCGCGGCAGGCTGCCTAAAAGACCCAGCGTATAAGGATGGGTCGGGTTAGAATACAGCTCCTTGACCAGCGCCTGCTCAATGATATAACCGGCGTACATGACCAACATGCGCTGCGCCATTCCTGCGACCACCCCCAGGTCGTGTGTGATCCAGATCACCGACATGCCAATTTCATCACGGAGCTTTTTGACCAGATCGATGATCTGGGCTTGAATGGTCACATCGAGGGCGGTCGTTGGCTCATCCGCGATCAAGATCTGCGGGTTGCAGGCGAGCGCCATGGCAATCATCACGCGCTGGCGCATGCCGCCCGAAAACTGGTGCGGATATTGCGTCAGGCGTTTTTCAGCCTCCGGAATGCCCACCAGCCGCAGCAGTTCGACCACGCGCTCTTCAGCCTCCTTCTTGGACATCCCCATGTGAAGCATTAACGGTTCGGAGACTTGCTTGCCGATAGTCAGCACCGGATTGAGGGAAGTCATCGGGTCCTGGAAGATCATGGCAATCTGCGAGCCGCGCACCGAACGAATCTCTTCCCGGGATAACGTCAATAGATCGTTACCCTGAAAGAAGGCTTTACCGTTGACAATCTTTCCCGGTGGCATCGGAATCAACTGCATCACCGAAAGCATGGTGACGCTTTTCCCACAGCCGCTCTCTCCTACCACCCCCAACGTTTCACTTTCCTCTAATTCGAAGCTGACCCCATTTACCGCAAAAACTGTGCCTTCCGGAGTGTTAAACCGGGTTACCAGATCTTCAACTTTGAGAATCGTTTGGCGGCCGTTGCTTGAGTTCATTCAGGGCGCTTCTCCTCGCTTCTTGAAAACTTAAGCCTGATCTTGTGACGGTCATCAGGCTAAAACAAGGACTTCTCCACTTAAAATTACTATTGAAACCGTGTAGAGGTTCAAAAGAATCCCCTCTTCTTGACTATTTGCTCGTATCGCACAAAATCAACCACCAATAAGAATTTTTTTGCAATTGCCCGTCAGGTTGAGTTGGAAGTGATTTGGCGTCAACAGTGCCAAGCATTATAAGAGGATTCTATCTAGCTGTCAATTGGTAGTCGGAGCGGACAATTCGGGGTTAAATTCGGCGCTAAAACCTGGTCTGCGCGCTTTCTTTTCTCCGCCTCGTTGCGTTATTCCTGCTCCCCAAACCGGATGCGCAGGTAGGATTGATACCGCTCGGGGTGAATCTCGCCCAGCTTGACTGCTTGCAGCACCGCACAGCCCGGCTCATGCACATGGGTGCAGTCGCTGAACAAACAATGGGGAACGCGCTGGCGCAGTTCAGGGAAATAACCATCCAGTTCTTCCGGCTCCACATCCCATAGCGCCAGGGCTTTGACGCCGGGCGTATCCGCCACATACCCGCCTTGTTCGAGTGGGAAAAGCTCGCGCACCACGGTAGTGTGGCGCCCCTTGTTGGTCGCCCGGCTCACCTGGCGCACGCGCAGCCCCAGCCCGGGCTGAATCGCGTTCAACAGACTCGATTTCCCAGCCCCCGAGGGACCGGTCAACAGACTGATCTTCCCTGCCAGTTGAGCTTGCAGCCTTTCGATTCCACTTGGGGTCTTGACAGAGGTGTAGAACACCGGATACCCAATCGCAGCGTAGCGCGCAAAGAGCTCCAGCGCATTATCCATCCCAACCAGATCAACCTTGTTCGCCACGATCACTACAGGCACCCCCGCTTTTTCAGCGATCACCAAAAACCGATCCAACATCCCAAAGCGCGGCGCGGGATGATCGCAGGCAAACACCAGCACCACTTCGTCGGGGTTAGCAATCAGGATCTGTTGATATTCGCCTTGCGGGTCGGGCGCCATGCGGGAGATCATACTTTTGCGCGACAGGATCTCCTCAATCATTCCAGAGCCGTCAGCCAGCCGCGTGATCCGCGCCCGGTCGCCAACAGCCGCCACATCGCCCTGCCGGGGTCCTTTTTTCAAGCGTCCGCGCAACTGACAAACAACCTCGACCGTCGAGGTCTGAACTGTAAAGAAGCCGGATTGGGTCCGGATGACCAGCCCGGTCAGCGCAGATTCCAACAGGCTGGCTTGTTCGTTATCTGAAGCGCCTTTCGTTCTGTCGTTCAAGTGGGTTTTGGCAGGCTCAAGGCGCAGGCGGGACGATCAGCGGCGGCAAAGCGGTCCCTTCGGTTGTGACGGTGCTGGTGATCGGCGTGTTCAAAGAAGACTCCCACCAGTATAGCTTTTGCGGCTGACCGCTGAAATAGAGCTCGACGATGCGCCGGAACACCGGCGCAGCGTAGTCGGATCCTTCCCCGACATTCTCGATCAGCACAACGCCAGCGATGTCCGGCTTATCCTTGCGCTCGGCGAACGTATAACCGGCAAACCAGGCGTGCGGCGCTCCGCTCGCAGCCTGAGCGGTGCCAGTTTTGCCCGCCACCGGCACGTCCAGACCCGTGAAGACGTGCCAGGCGGTTCCGCGCGGCGCCTCGCCGCGGATCACTCCCTGCATAGCCTGCTGGATAACTTCGAGCATTTCGGGCGCGAGAGGCAGCCTGCCGATCAACTCGGCTTTGAACTGCTGGATTTCCTTGCCTTGCAGGGGGGCGATCTTTTCGATTACCTGCGGTCGATAGAGCTTGCCGCCATTTCCAACCGCCGCCACAAAATTCGCCACCTGCAGCGGCGTGGCAAGCATGTCCCCTTGCCCAATCGCCAAATTGACCGCATCTACCGGGTTGACAGGATCTGGGATTTGTCCCGCTGCCTCATCCAAGCCGATAATGCCGGTCGGCTTTCCCAGCCCAAACCCGCGCGCCATCTCCGATATCGCAGTTGTGAGCCCGGCGTTGTAGAGCGTGAGACCAATGTGCCAGAAAAACGGGTTGCACGAGCGGATCAACCCCTGGGGCAGGGTCAGCAAGCCGCTTGGGATGGTATGCCCGTTTTGCAGGAAGTAATCATACGTCCAGTCGTGCAGACGCGCTCCCGGCAGTTCGTCGAAGAAATAGCCGCACTGATAGGTCGTCTCCGGTGTAAATTGCCCGCTCTCCAGACCGGCTGCCATGGTGACAATCTTGAATATCGATCCGGGCGGGTACTGCCCCTGGGTAGCGCGGTTGAGAAGCGGTTGGTTTGGGTCGCTCCCGAATGCAAAGCGCATCTGGGCGCTGTTGGCGTTGATCGGTTCAAAGACGTTTGGATCAAAACCCGGCGATGAAACCATCACCAGAACGCGCCCGGTGTCACGCTCCAGGATCACAATTGCCCCACGGAAACCCGCGAGGGCGCGTTGGGCGGCAACCTGGAAATCCCGATCGATGGTAGAGTAGATCGCCTGCGAGGGTTGAGCTGGCACCTCTGCCAGCCGCGTCACCGGCTGCCCCTGCGCATTAAAGACGTACAGCGCGCCGCCGCGCTTTCCGGCGAGATACTCCTCGCCCCACTTTTCTATCCCGCTCCGCCCGACGCGCTCGTCTTGCTGGTAGCCCTGGCGCTTATACTCTTCAACCTCCTCAGGTTGAATGGCGCTTACATAGCCCAGCACATGCGGAGCGATGCCTCCGTCGAAGTAGAAGCGCGATTTATAAGGTCGCAGCCTGACGCCCGGTTGGTTAGCAAGGGCGCTGTACTGGCTGGAAACCAGCCCCGCTGATACCTCGCCCAGGGGGACATACCATCCCGCTCCCGCCGGCGCGCTCTCATACAGCGCGCGGATGTTGCTGACCGGCATGCCGGTCAGTTCGGACAGCGTGGCAAACAGTGAATCGGCGCTGGCTGGATCAATCTCGTCGGGCAGCAGCCCAATCGCGGTTGCATCGGCTTGAGCCACCAGCGCCAGCCCGATCCGGTCATAGATATTTGCGCGCGCTGGAACATAGCCGGTGCGGTTCATCACAAGGTAATTTCCGCCTTGCAACTCCGGCAAGAGCAGGGTGTCATCCCACTCGATTTTCCAGTTTCCGTTTTCCAGCCGCAGGTTCATCACCGTTTCGCGTTGAATGTCCCCCACCAATACGCTGTCAAGCGTCACACTGTAGCGCACCTGAGCGGTATCCGGATTGACCAACACCGAGCGGATCTCATATTCCACGCCGCCCAACGCCGCCTCGATTGCGACCCCCTGGTAGTGGCGCGCGAATTCATCCGCCTTGATCGCGTCCTTGCTCAGTTCCGTCAGCAACGGGTACATGCTGGAATAATCGTCCCGCGTCCATCCGTCCAGATATTTCACGGCAACTTTCTTTACCGCTTCGATATTCGCGGCGCTGGAATACAGGCTGGGCGAGGTCGGCGCAGCCGCGGGGAGCGTTGCTCCAGGTCCGGCGGACGCATATGGCGCGCACCCGCTCAGCACGAGGAGGACTGACAGTAAAAGGAGGAATGGTCTATTCAGGTAGCCGCGCTTCATCGTTATTCAGGGGTGCAGAAGACTGTTGGCGCTCAATGTCCAGGGCTTTTTGGTAAATCTCGCAAGGGTGATCGAGCGCCCACTGGCATTTCCGCCCGAAATCATTCGGAGGGGGTAACCCGGCTTGTTCCAGCAACTCCGCCGCCTGGCAAACCGGCAGACCCATGACATTTGTATAACAACCCTGCAAGTTCTGTACCGGACGAAAGACCGGATGCTGGATCGCATACGCACCCGCCT
This sequence comes from Anaerolineae bacterium UTCFX2, assembly GCA_002050125.1. GTDB lineage: Bacteria > Chloroflexota > Anaerolineae > Anaerolineales > UBA4823 > UTCFX2. The sequence goes on from MWTA01000090.1 coordinate 7,365, forward strand.
TGTCGAAAGGATCGCCGGTCACGATGTACATCTGAATTTCGGCGTCGCTGTACGCGCGCATCGGGACCTCGGTAATCACCACGTCGCTGAACAGTTGGCGGTCGCTGGCGCGCGCCACAGCCAAGCCGGTGAACACGCGATGGGTGCGCCCGCGCAGGCGCCGCAGCATCGCCTCCGCCTCTTTGGGGCTGGAGGGTTTCCCCAGGATCTCCAGTTCGTCCGATCCAGGGCTTTCAGGTCCCTGCCAGAAAATCGAATCGACGACGACCGTATCCGCAGCCAGGATTACAGCATCAGCGGGCAAACCAAAGTGCGGCCCATCCAACACAGCCAGGGCTTTGCTCACTGCCATACGCCGGACGTACTCGTCCGGCGGTTCGCCGGCGCGCACGGTTTCATCCACGCTCGGCGCTGCCACGTGGAAATCCCAACCGCTTATCGTCAGAAGTTGCTTGCGGCGCGGAGAATTGGAAGCCAGAACTAACATCAGATGATATTTTAACACATCCTGTTTTCTCCTTGACGAACCGACCCGCTTCGCTTAATATCTCAGATATCCCCCCCTCTGGAGGCTCCATGAAAGAGCTCAAGGAACGCATTTTACAGGAAGGCAAGAACCTGGGCAACGGCATTCTCAAGGTCGATGGGTTTATCAATCACCAGGTTGACCCCGCCTTGATGGATGCCTGCGGGCGCGAGTTTGAGCGCCGTTTTCGGGATGTCGGCGCCACCAAGGTGCTGACTGCCGAGATTTCGGGCATTGCGCCCGCCGTGATGACCGCTTTGCACATGGGCTTGCCGGTGGTCTATGCCCGCAAAACCAAGCCGATCACGATGCCCGACCAGGTGTTTTTGACCCTCTCGCCTTCGCACACCAAGGGACGCACGGTCGAACTGATCGTCTCACCCGAATACCTGGGAGGCGCCGAACGCGTCCTGATCATTGACGACTTCCTGGCGAGCGGCGCTACGATCCTGGGGCTTGCGCGGCTGGCAAACACCGCCGGCGCCCGGCTGGTCGGCATCGGCGCGCTGGTCGAAAAGTCCTTCGAAGGCGGTCGCCAAGCTCTCGCTCATCTCGGCGTGCCGATCGAATCGCTGGCGTGCATCGTTTCAATGGAAGACGATTGCATCCGCTTTACTGAGTAACTTGAAAACAATATGATGAAAGACGCAATTGCTATCCTCGATTTTGGCTCGCAGTACGCCCAACTCATAGCGCGCAAAGTGCGCGAGGCGCAGGTCTATTGCGAGTTGTTTCCCTGGGACGCCGCGGCGGAGCAGGTCCTGAAACTTGAACCCAAGGGTTTCATCCTCTCCGGCGGACCCGCCTCGGTCTATGAACCGGGGGCGCCTTTCGTCCCCGCTTACGTGTTGCAATCCGGGCTGCCGATCCTGGGCATCTGTTACGGTATGCAGGCGCTGGCTTACGCGCTGGGCGGCGCAGTCAAGCCGTCCCAGGAACACGAATATGGACCGGCAGAGATCGAGACGCTGCACGAGAACCCGCTCATCCAACCGGGATATCAGCGCGTTTGGATGTCCCACGGCGACCGGATCGAGACCCCCCCAGAGGGCTTTGCAGTGCTTGGGCGCAGCGCCAACTCACCCGTTGCGTTTATCGGCGATCTCGAGCGGCAGTACTACGGCTTGCAATTTCACCCCGAAGTCCATCACACCCCCAGCGGCGCGGAGATCCTGCGCCGCTTTGTCATCGAGATTTGCGGTGCCAGTCCCGAATGGACGCCGGATTCGATCATCGCCGACAGCCTCGAGCGCATCCGCCGCCAGGTGGGGTCTGAAAACGTGCTCTCTGCCGTGAGCGGCGGCGTCGATTCAAGCGTCGCCACTGCGTTGGTCCAAAAAGCCATGGGGTGCCAGTTAGCCGCGGTATTTGTCGACACCGGAATGCTCCGCCAGGGGGAAGCGGCTCAGGTTCGCCAGGTTTTGCAGGAACAACTGGGGATTGAACTGATCTGCGTTGAAGCCGAGAGCCGCTTCCTGGAGGCGCTGCGCGGCGTAACCGCTCCGGAGGAGAAGCGCCGCATCATCGGCGAGCTGTTCATCCGGATTTTCGAAGAGCAGGCGCGCCAGCTCTCGCTGCCGCGCTTTTTGGTCCAAGGCACGATTTACCCGGATGTGGTCGAATCGTCCGCGCCGGAACGCGCCAAAGCCGAACGGATCAAGACCCACCACAACGTCGGCGGGCTGCCGGCAGACATGTCGTTCGAGCTGGTCGAGCCGCTGCGCTATCTGTTCAAAGATGAAGTGCGCCTGGTTGGAGAGGCGCTTGGACTGCCCCACTCTATGGTCTGGCGCCAGCCGTTTCCGGGCCCCGGGTTGGGGGTGCGCTGCCTGGGGGAAGTCACCGCTGAACGTCTCGAACGCCTGCGCCAGGCGGATGCAATTCTGAGAGCCGAGCTGGAAGTAGCTGGGCTGCTGCGCATGGACGCGCGCGGCGAGCAAGTTGCCGGCACAGCTCAAGCCTTTGCGGTGCTCCTCCCCGTGCAATCCGTGGGCGTGATGGGCGATAAGCGGACGTATAACGAAGTCATCGCCCTGCGCGCGGTCACGACCGAGGACTTCATGACCGCAGATTGGGCGCGTCTGCCGGCTGAACTGCTAGCGCGCATCTCAAATCGTATCGTCAACGAGGTCGCGGGCGTCAATCGCGTGGTTTACGATATTACCAGCAAACCCCCTGCAACTATTGAGTGGGAATAATCGTAGATCAATGCAGAGAGGAGAACGAAAATGGACTATGCTGAAGTTCTTTCGCGTTCGTGGAAAATTACCTGGAAGCATAAGGCGCTCTGGATCTTTGGAATCTTGAGCGGCTGCACTGGCAGCAGCGGTGGCGGCGGCGGTGGCAGCAGCAAAAACACCGGAGACGCCAATTTTCAACAGATACTGCCCGAATCCTGGCAGCGCGCGTTCGATAGCGTCCCGGCGGAAGCCTGGACGGCAATCATCATCGCAGCCATTTGCCTGGTCTTGATCCTGGTGGTTATCGGGATCTTCCTGAGCACCATCGGTACCATCGGGTTGATCCACGGCGCCGCTCTGGCTGACCGGGACCTCGAAGCCCGTTTGCCCTTTGGGACGCTTTTCCGCGGCAGCCTGCCCTATTTTTGGCGGGTCTTCTTGCTCCATCTGCTGATCGGAATCCTGGTCTTCATCGTGTTCGCAGCCGGCGTGGTGGTAGCGATCCTTGGGACAGTGGTTACACTGGGGATCGGGCTGATCTGCCTGCTGCCGTTGATTTGCCTGCTCATCCCGCTTGCCATCGTGGTCAATGTCATCATCAATCAGGCGACCATCGCGATCGTTACCGAGGACCTGGGCATTTTCGCCGGGCTGCAACGAGGCTGGGAGGTCGTGCGCGACAACCCGGGACCGATCGCCGTTGTCTGGCTAGTGCTGGACCTGGGGGTGCGCTTCATCGGAGGTTTGATCCTCAGCCTGCCGCTGCTGTTCGCTTTGGCGCCGCTTTTTATTGCCCTGCTCAGCGGGACCAAGCAGGCTTTGGGCACAGGCGCGATCGTTTCGGGCGTCCTGGTGGTTTGTTACCTGCCGTTCCTGGTCATCTTGAGCGGCGTGCTCGTTTCCTACGTTCAATCCGGCTGGACGCTGACTTTCCGGCGTCTCACCGAGCCGCCGGAAGACAGCCCCGAACATCTCCTCGAGCTTACTGCCTGATCGACGCGATGCCTGCGCAAGCCTCATCTGCGCAGGCATCTTTCTCTACATCTGTGCTAAAATTCCGCTATGTATATCCGCCTGCGCGGATGGGTTATCCTGTTGCTGTGCCTCATAATCACCACATTGCCGGCAGCCGCTCAATCCGGGTTGACCGCCCGTCTCAGCGCGCCGGATGCGAGCGTTTTCCCAACGATCAGCGCTTATCTCGACGTTTATGATACCGGCGGGCGCTTTGTGGACGGTCTGCAGCCGGTGCAGGTATCCGTGCTCGAAGGGGAGGCGCTCCTGCCGGTTGAAAAGATCGAGACGCTGCGACCTGGCGTGCAGGTCGTCGTTGCGATCAACCCGGGACCGGCTTTCGCCATCCGCAATTTCCAAGCTGTTTCACGCTTCGATATGATCAAACAAAGCCTGCAAGGGTGGGCGCGCAGCCGCCTGGGCACCTCCACCGATGACTGGAGCCTGTTGATCACCGATGGAGCTTCGATCAGTCATACTGCCGATCCCGCCAAATTTCTGGAAACCCTGGAGGCGGATCAAGTAGATGACCGCACCGCCCGACCCTCGCTGGATACGCTTGCCCGTGCGGCGTCTCTGGCGGCAGACCCCACTCCCCGCCCGGGGATGGGGCGGGTGATCCTGCTGATCACCTCCTCCGTTGAAGGCGAAATCGACCAGGCGCTGAAAGACGTGCTGGATCAGGCGCGCCAACAGGGCATTATCATTCACCTCTGGATGGTAGCCTCCTCCGGCGCCCTGACCACCCAATCGGCGCAGAAACTTATTGCGTTAGCCGGAAGCACCGGAGGGCGGGTCTTCACCTTCAGCGGAGAGCAAACCCTCCCCGACCCAGAAGAATACCTGGAAGCCGTGCGCAAAATTTACCGCATCGAGTATCAATCAAAAGTCGGATTGAGCGGTGAACACCAGTTTGCGGCTCAGGTGCAGATGAATGAAGAGACCGTCCTATCCAATTCGCAGACGTTCCGGGTAGATTTACTGCCGCCCGAACCGGCTTTTATCTCCCCGCCGATTGTGATCGAACGCCAGATGCCGGAGGCGATGAAAAACGCCGACTCGCTGGCGCTCCCGCCGGGCGATGATCCCGCTGATTTTCTGTTTCCCAAAGAAGTCACCCTGCAAGTTGTGTTCGACTTTCCAGATGGGCGCAAACGCGGACTGGCGCACAGCGCGCTGCTCATTGACGGGGTGGTTGTCGCCGAGAACAGCGCCGCCCCGTTTGACCAGTTCACCTGGAAATTGGACGACTACACCAGCGACGCCAGCCACCAGATCCAGGTCGAAGTTAGGGATGAATTGGGGCTCACTGGAGACAGCATCAGCGTTCCGGTACAGATCACCGTCGAACGGCTCCAGGCTGACCCGTGGTTCGTCCTGCGGCAAAACCTGCTGCTGATCACCGTCATCCTGCTGATTCTGGCGGGCGGCTTCCTGTTTCTGATCCTGGTTCTGGGCGGGAGGCTGCGACCGGTTGCGCAGCGCGCCGCGCACCGCTGGCGCAAACTGGATCCAGTCACCCATTCGGTTTTCGAGACGAGCGAAGGTCACGGGCGAAGCCTGCCGGGGTGGGCTGCGCGGCGGCGCCATCCGGAACCGCCTACCATTCCAAACGCCCCGGCTTTCCTCCATCGAGTGACCGAAGGCGATCAGGCAGCCGAAGGTCCTCCGATCCCAATTCACTCCGATGAAACCTTGCTGGGGAGCGATTCCAAACAGGCCGCGCTGGTGCTTACCGGCGACTGCATCGAAGGCGTACATGCCCGCCTGACGCACAAATCCGATGGCAGTTTCTGGCTGGCTGACATGGGTTCAATTAGCGGTACCTGGATCAATTTTAACCCTATCTCAAACGAAGAAGTTTGCCTTCAAAACGGCGACCTGGTCCATTTCGGCCGGGTCGGATTCCGCTTCACCATCCGGCAGCCCGTCCAGGCGCTCAAACCCGCGATTGCGCTGGAAACCAACCCGGAATCCGCAGAACCAGACCAGCAACCCAAGGAAACCGCTTGATGATACCTGCAGAACGCGCTCATCTAAAAGCCTCTGCTCTCTCACACCCAGGCATGAGCGGGAAGAACAATGAAGATCGCTATGCCGTCGCCGCGTTTCGCACCGAGGGCGAGCGCCCGCAGCCCGTGCTGTTCGCCATTGTATCGGATGGGATCGGCGGTCACCGCGCCGGCGAAATCGCCGCGGAAATGGTCGTGGAAACTGTCAGCCAGGCAGTTGCGGCAAGCAATGCGGCAAACCCCATCCAGACCCTACGCGAATCGATCATGCGTTCTAGCCAGGAGATTCTGGTGCAAGCCGAGAGCAGCCCCGAAAAGAAAGGCATGGGAGCGACCTGCGCCTGCGCGATGATCGTGGGCGACCGGCTTTTCATCGCTTATGTCGGCGATTCGCGCATCTATCTGCTGCGCGACGGCAATATCCAGAAAATCTCGATCGACCATACCTGGATTCAAGAAGCCATCGATGCCGGCTTACTGAAACCCGAGAACAGCAAAGAACACCCAAACGCGCATGTCATTCGGCGTTATCTGGGTTCCAAGCAGCCGGTCAATCCAGACACGCGGCTGCGCCTTGCCCCAGGCGAAAGCGCTGAACGATCCGAAGCCAACCAGGGATTACACTTACGCCCCAGCGACCAGATCCTGCTGTGCAGCGACGGTCTGACGGACCTGGTCAGCGACGAGGAAATTCTCCGCCAGTTTCAAACAACTCCTCAAGAACAGGCTTTACAGAAACTGGTCGACCTGGCAAATCAGCGCGGCGGGCACGACAACATCACACTGGTCGCGTTGCGCCTGCCCGAAACGCTCCCAGAAGCCACCCAGCCAATTTCGATCTCCGCCCTGCCCGTCCAAAACAAAACCCGCAGTTGGCTTTTAGCCGCCCTGGGGTTGATCGTACTGCTCCTGATTCTGATCGGATTGGCAGGGGGGGCGCTGTTCTACCGCCGAATAACCGGTCTGCAAGCAACTGCCACGCTGCCCGTTACGACTGCAGTCACGCAGCCGGCAGTCATCCCCAGCCCCGAGGAAACCAGCGCGGTAACAGCGCCATCCAGCCCCACCAGCCCGCCCCCGCAAAGCACTCAGCTCGCAACCGAATCACCAGGAGCAATCACCCCTCAGGTAACGCTAACCCCCTGGCCGACGAATACGATAGCGCCTTAGCCTGCCCCGCTTTTTCACGGCATCGCGGCATAGAATATCTGGTTTCCCAGAGCCGTGTACAGATACCGGCGGCTGCTGTTGATCGCGAACGCGCTGGCTTGGCGCGCTGGCAGCGGCGTCTCCGGCAGATATTGTCGCTGAAACGCCAGGCTGCGCAGGGAGAAATGATAGACCGCATGTTCAAGCGGTTCGAGCAAGTAAAGCGACGGGTCCGGCGGCGGCGTGGAAATGATCTGGATGAACGGGGACGACGGCGCCAGTGGAAGGTTCTCTCGACCGGGTCGCCTATCGATATAAGCCTGGCTCGCACAATTTGTCGGCGCCACGATCAGGCTGTCGCGCGCGCACATAATCATGCTGCCGTCCATTTGCAGCAGGTACAAGTCGTCACGATCGACCAACATGTCGCGCGCATCCTGCAGAGGCGGAATTCCTTTGTCGAAAAACATCGCCGGCGGCTCGCCAAAATTGCTGCGCCAGTAGATCCAAACGCCGTTCGATGGCAAATCCAGTGCATAGTAGTCGCCCTGGTCGAGCGCAGCCTGCGGAATGTTCCCCCAGTTATCCGTCTCGGGAGGGGTCAGCCGCTCGGCGACCGGCGGTTCATCCGGACGGCAATAGAGCACGTTTCCGGATGTGTCGGACGCGATCACCTTGGCAGGCGGTGAATAACCGGCTGGCCAAGCGATCACTTCAACCAGGGGCCCCACAACAATCTCGCTATATTTGCCCGGCTGGCATTGAAAGGTGTAGTCGAGCTGGTAGCCCTGACCGGTCAGAACAGCTCGTAATACGCTCCCGCTGGCGCCGTCCAACAAAAAAAGTTCGTCATCGAACGCGGCAATCCCAACGATGTTGCTGGTCACCGGCAGCCCGCCCACTATCGCCGGCTGGTAGTTCACCCGGCGCACATAGTCGAGTTCGTCCAGCGCATTGCGCACCTGAACGCGCAGATCCTGTATCAATGCCTCTTCCTCGAGCGTGGAAGCATAGACTTCCGCCTTCTGGAGTTGCGCAAGCGCGGCGCCCAAGTCAGCCCGGCGCGCTGCCTGATCGTTTTGTTCCATAGCTTGAAGCGCCATCTGCCGAGCCTGCGTAGAAAGCAAATCATACTGGACTGCCCGGCCCAGCCGAAAATAGACCATGCTCGCCGCCGTCACAATTACGACCGGAACCGCGATTGCAATCATCGCCATCGCGCCCGAAGGGATGTTCAGAAAACTCTCGTCCGGAAGCGCCCGCCCCAGGAAAGTTCGCATACCCCCCAGAACACGGCTGGAGCCTTGTCTTATGGATGCGCCAATCCCAGCCAGAGCCGTCCTAATGGATGAAGGTCTGCGCGTCCGGTCTGGAGACGCCTGAGGCGCGGCTTCTCCGGGTAAGCCCAAAACCCGGGCTATCTGAGGTGCGGCGGCTTTGGGAACGTCAGCCGCAACCGGCGGAGAATCGCCCCCGCCGTCAAGCGCGGGTTCAACCTCCGCCGCAACCACCGCAGCTTCGATTTCCGCCGGCTCTGCTTCAAGTTGAGCCTCGGCTGCGGCTACGTCTCCGACCTGCCCCGCTTCCACTTGAGGGATCTGGTCTTCAGCGACCGGAACCGCGGTTTCGAGGAAGGGCGGGGTAACTGGTTCGGCTTTCGGCATGGGCGCCGCCGGCGCTGAGGCGGCGGGCGCCGGCGCAGCCGGGGCAGCCGGGGCAGGTGCAGCCCCCGGCGCGGGCTGGCGCAGCAAAATAAACTTGCCTTTTCCCTGCTTGGCTTGCAGCGCTACGGCGTTTAAATCATCGGTTGTCTGAGAGAACAGCCGCCGCCGTAGACTTTCGGGCCCCTGACTGTGCACACTTGCCAGCGCAGTTGGGCTCCAGGCTTGCGATGGCTGGGCAGCCAGCAGCAGCACGTCGTTTACTTTAAAGTCCACCTGACTGAAGCTCACCGTGGATGCGCGCACCAGCCCTAATCCGCGGCCCGCCAGTTCCGGGTCATAGATATGGTGAAGACCATCCCCGGCGATCAGGTAAATATGAGTTTGACCCGATTGAGCGATAAAGATGCGCTCCGCGCGCAACACCGCCTGCGTCAACAGACCCACGCACTGGCGATTCGATCCAAGCTGGCGGTTGCGCTCGAGCAAAAGGCTGTTGAGTTCTTCTGCGGTTTTGCGCAGTGCAGCGGTCACCGAGCCGGTGGTGCGGTAGTAGAGTTGCGCCAGATGCGCCAGCGCCTGATCGCGCGCGTCGGGTGTAAGCGGCGAATTGCCTTCGAACGCCAGATAAAGCACCAGGCGGTCCTGGCTGCGTCCGCGCGCAGCCCGGCGGGGCGGTTCCGAGAAATACACCCCCACCATTTCGGGGTAATCTCGCCCCCCGTAGCGTGCAATCGGCAGAAGATTGAGGTCAAAAGTGGCGGTCATGCCGAGTTTTCCGACGCCCTGGCTGTCATCCAAACAATTATACTGGTAAAATGCTGCTTAATTCGCAAGCAATCAGAGTGAACATGCAGATTAAAGTCCTTAGAAACATCACCGAAGCTGACCAAATCGCCGAATCATGGAACGAATTGTTATCCTGTTGCAGTGCAAGTCATGTGCCGTTCTTACGGTTTGAATACCTGCGCACCTGGTGGGAAACGCTCGGCGGCGGAGAATGGCCGCATGGCGAGTTGTGCATCCTGACCGCCACCCGCCAGGACGGCGAACTGGTCGGGATTGCCCCGCTGTTCCGCACCCAGAACCGCGCTGCCCAGCCCGCCTTGATGCTGCTCGGCAGCATCGAGATCTCCGACTACCTGGATTTTATCGTCCGCACGCCAGACCTGCCCGAGTTCGCCCAGGCGCTTCTGCAGTTTCTCCCACGCCTGGCTGAACCCTCCTGGCAGGTTCTTGATCTATATAACCTGCCGGACGCCTCGCCAACGCTGCCGGCGCTTAAGGCAGCCGCAAAAGAACTGGGCTGGTCGTATCGCCAGGAACAGTTGCAGCCCTGCCCATACATCCCCCTCCCAGGGGACTGGGAGGCATACCTGGCGCAGATCGACAAGAAACAACGCCATGAGATCCGGCGTAAAATGCGCCGGGCGGAGGAATACCAGCCTCCGGTGCGCTGGTACATTGTCGACGATGAAGCAACGCTGGATCGCGAGATCGATGACTTTTTGAGCCTGATGGCGCAGGACCCCGCAAAGAGCAGTTTCCTGACCGATGTGATGCGGAGCCAGATGCGCGCCGCCATCCACACCGCCTTCCAGGCTGGCTGGCTTCAGCTCGCCTTCCTCGAATGCGGGGGGCAAAAAGCGGCTGGATACCTGAACTTCGACTTTGACGGGCACATTTGGGTCTACAATTCGGGCATCAATTTCGACTTTCGCGAGCTCTCAGGCGGCTGGGTGCTGCTGGGTCACCTGCTCAAATGGGCAATCGAAAACGGACGCCTCAGCTTCGACTTCATGCGCGGCGCTGAAGATTATAAATACCGTTTTGGGGGGATCGACCGGTACGTCGTCCGCGCAGTTTTAGAGCCGCCTCAATAAACCGGGCGGGGCATCCCAGCGCGGTTCAGGCGCACCCCCTCGGGTTCAGCGCTCCACAGCCCGGGGATGTGCGTTCCGCATTTTGGACAATCGCCCTGCGCCGTCAATCGGTAGCTCTGGATGACAAAACTGCGGCGCCCGATCACCTTCTCACCGCAGCCGGGGCAATAGGTGCTTTCGTACTCTCCCACCCGGCCCGGGATGTTCCCCGCATAAACGTAATTCAGCCCGGCTTCCTGCCCGATCTCAGCCGCCCGCAGCAGCGTGCTGACCGAGGTAGGCGGCGGGTCGGTCATCTTATAGTCGGGGTGAAAAGCAGTGACGTGCCAGGGCACCTCCGGCGAAACCGAGGCGATAAAGCGCGCAGCGTCCATCAGTTCATCGGTGCTGTCGTTGAACCCCGGCACGACCAGGGTCACCACCTCCACCCATAGCCCGCGATCGTGCGCCATCTGGATGCTGTCCAACACGTGTTGCAGAACGCCGCCCAGGCTGCGGTACTGGCGATCCTGCATGGTCTT
>MWTA01000054.1 GCA_002050125.1 Anaerolineae bacterium UTCFX2
TTATACCAGTTTTCATACCTTGTACTTAAATCGCCGCATCGTCAAGAGGAACTGTCATGGAGTATCGGTTTTCTGACGTAGTCTCGATCCCCAACCTTCAACAAATGCTGGTTTCTTTCTTTTCCGGCTGCGGGATAACGGCTGAAATAGTGGATTCAGGCGGTCAAGTCGTTGCGGCAGCGGGTCAGCATCTTTTCGAGAAATTTCATCTTGGGGATCACCGGTCTGCCCAATTACGCTGGCAGAGCGGTGAAGAAGGCAATTTCCCAAATAACGGCGAAGGCGCAAGGCGCTGTGAACTCCTCGACGGGTTTTTCGTGTACGCCTGTGACATTCGCGTTGAAAACCAGAAAATCGCCACCCTCTATCTCGGTCCGGTTTTTCGCGCCGCGCCGAATGAAGATCGTTTGCGTCTGCTGGCGCGGGAACACGGAATTGACGAAGCGCCTTTTCTACAGGCAGCCCAAGAGGCGCCAGTCGTATCGGAAGCGCAAGCTGCGGGTTACATTGCACTGCTCGTTCAACTCGTCCAGCGCCTGGCAGAAAAGGGACTCAGCGAACTGCGATTGACGGCATCGATCGCAGACGCGCAGGCGCGCCAGGAAAAAACCCAACAGGTTTATCACGAGTTGGAAACCCGCGTCCGCGAGAGGACCGAAGAGTTGGAGCGAGTTAACCTGGCGTTACAAGAGAGCGAGCAGCGCTTCCGGGTTGCGCTGATCGACACACCGGTGGTCGTATTTCACCAGGATCCAGACCTCCGCTATTCTTGGATCTACAACCCTCAAAATTATGCCCATCAGCCCATTATCGGTAAAACGGATGCGGATCTGTTTTCCGCGGAAGATGCCCTGCGTCTGGAGGCGTTAAAAAAACGCGTCATGACAACCGGGCTGTTGACCCGTGAGGAGGTAGCGATAACGGGGGACGCCGGGACATCGTTTTACGATATGACCCTTGACGCCCTATATGACGCAAATGGCGCCGTCGCAGGGCTGACGTGCGCCGCGACGGATATCACCGAGCGCAAGCATATCGAAGAAGAGATGCGCAAACGCTTGGCGGAGAGCGAGGGCATCCAGCGGATCGCCAAAGGCTTGTTACAGAAAATCGGCTTAGAGGAGGTGTTAGAGATCGTTTGTACCGAAGCGATGAACTTGCTCGGCGCAAAAGGCAGCGCAGTTTTGCTCCTAGACGAGGACGGGTGGCTGAAGCTCACCCATCGCGTCGGGTCGCCCGAATATAAATTAGACCACCTACACGTGACAGGGTCTTTTGCCGGTCAGGCAGTCCAGACGGGCAGCCATGTGTGGGTAAGCCGACAGATAGATGCCCCTGACGACGCTACAGATCAGTGGCGCGGTTATCCCTGGACGCCGGGTCTGCTTTCGATGCTGTCGGTGCCTTTGAAAGTGGATCTGCAAACGATCGGGGTGTTGAATATCCTGGATAAACCGGGCGACCTCACCGAGGAAGACGTGCGGATTATCAACCTGTTTGCCGACCAGGCCGCGATCATTATTGAGCATGTGCGCTTGCAGCGCCGGGCTGAGCAGTTTGCCGTATTGGAAGAGCGCCAGCGCCTGGCGCGCGAGCTGCATGATTCGGTGACACAGGCGCTTTACGGTGTGACCTTGTATGCAGATGCAGCCAGCCTGGCGTTCTCAAGGCAGCAATGGGAGGCGCTTGAGCGCAATTTGCAAGAGGCGCGCAACATGGCGCGCGAAGCGATGTACGACATGCGCTTATTGGTTTTCGAGCTGCGCCCATTGATGCTGGAAAAGGAAGGGGTTGCCGCAGTCCTGCGCGCCAGACTGACTGCAGTTGAAGCGCGGGCTGGGTTGAAAGCTGATCTTCTCGTCGAAGGTGAAAGGCGTTTGCCGATTGGCATCGAAGAGCAAATCTATCGGATTGTCCAAGAGGGCTTGACTAATGTGATTAAGCACGCCAAAGCCAGCGTGGTTCAAATTCGTCTGGTATTCGACGAGGAAGTTGTCCATCTGGAAATTAAAGATGACGGGCTGGGTTTTGATCCAGAGAAGGATACCGACCAGAGTGGCGGGATGGGGCTGCAGGGTATCCAGGAAAGAGTTCAGCAAGTGGGCGGGCGCCTGGAGATCGAGAGCGCGGCTGCGAAAGGGACGCGTTTATCCGTGACGATCCCGACCCGCGCGCTGATTTCGAAAAAATCAACCGGGGATGCAGGGAGGTAGCCGATATGGGAAAAGGAGCGATCAAGCTTTTGGTGGTCGATGATCAAAGCATCGTCCGGAAAGGCATCTGCGCGCTGCTGGAACAGGTCGATGACATCGATGTGGTGGGAGAAGCCTCGAACGGCATAGAAGCGATTGCCCAGGCTAAAACGCTTCACCCTGATGTGATCTTAATGGACCTGGTGATGCCCAAGATGGATGGCATCACCGCGATCCAGCAGATCCTGGCGCATCAGCCACGCATGCGCATCATGGCTCTAACGAGTTTTGTTGCCGAAGACAAAGTCCTCCCAGCCATCAAAGCCGGCGCGCTGGGTTATCTGCTCAAAGACTCCGAACCCGAAGAGCTCATTATGGCGATTCGCAAGGTGAGCCGCGGGGAACCGTCGTTGCACCCGACTGTGGCTAAAATGATGCTCGAAGAATTGAGCCAGCCGGTCAAGCAGCCGCTGACGCCCGATCCGTTGACCGAGCGCGAAGTGGATGTGGTGCGTTTGGTGGCGCAAGGGCTCAGCAACCGCCAGATCGCCGACCAGCTCGTCATTGGAGAAGCCACCGTTCGCACGCATGTGGGCAATATCCTCAATAAGCTGCATCTGGCAAATCGCGTCCAAGCCACACTCTATGCGCTGCGCGAGGGGTTGACCTCACTGGACGACCAGAATCGTCCCGACAACCAGGAATAGCCATGTGAATTTAAGCTGAGATGATAGCGCGGATCAGAGGGGCGATTGTAAATATCCGCAAAAATACGGATGCGAAAATCCACATCCCTCGGATGACGAATGCTGCCGGGCGGGGTATTCTCTATACTGGAGATAAGAGCTGCACGTATCTGGTGTAAGGGATTGAAGTGAACGCGGGCAATACTAAGACCGTATTGATTTGTGATAATGAAGCCAGGGTGCGCCAGGCGCTCAAAGCCCTGCTGCTCGCCCGCGAAGTTCCTGGAGAGAAGAGCGCGTCGCCGGCAATTCAGGTAGTTGGAGAGGCGTGTCACGGCTCTGACGCCGTCCGGATGGTGGAGCTTCTCCAGCCGGAGGTGGTTCTCATGGACGCCAGTATGCCGGGGATTAGCGGGATTGAAGCAGCGCGGTTGATCAAACGCAAGTGGCCGAATGTGAGAATTGTGATGCTCACGATGTATCCTGACACACGCACGGAGGCAGCAGATGCAGGGGTGGACGCTTTCCTGCTCAAAGGGTGTCTGGCTGAGACGCTGTTCGACGCCATCTTGACCTGAATCCCCGGGCAATGTCCACAAGAAGGAGAGCACGATCACAGGGAAGAGACTGCAGTCGACGAAGTAGCTGCCATAAGGCAGTAAGCCCAAATCGGATCAGAAAGATCGAATCACAGAGATAAGGATATGGTCATGAAACATTATAAATATTTGATTGTTGGCGGCGGGCTGACGGGCGACGCAGCCGTCCGCGGAATTCGCGAACTGGACTCGGAAGGTTCTATTGGCATGTTCAGCCGGGAGCTTGACCCGCCCTATATGCGACCTAACCTCTCCAAGGGATTGTGGAAAGGTCGCCCAGTCGAAAAGATCTGGCGCAACACCCAGAATATGAACGTGGAATTGCACCTGGATAGCAAGATTGTCGAGCTCGACCCAGCCAGCAAAACCGTCCGTGGTGGACAGGGGAACGCGTACACATACGACAAATTGCTCCTGGCAACCGGGGGGGCGCCGATCCGGCTGCCTTTTGGGGGCAGCGATATCATTTATTATCGAAGTTTCCAGGATTACCTGCGTTTGCACAAATTGAGTGAAGAAAAAGAACGGTTTCTGGTGATCGGCGGCGGCTTCATCGGGTCCGAGATCGCCGCGGCGCTGACGATGGCGGGTAAGAAAGTCGTTATGGTCTTCCTCGAGGATGCTATCGGCGCGAATATTTTCCCCAGCGATTTATCCCATTTTCTGAACGACTTTTATCGCCAAAAGGGCGTGGAGGTGGCGCCCGGAGACGCCGTCGCCAGCCTTGAAAAAACGGGGGAAAGCTTCTCAGTGCGCACTCGAGAAGGGCGCTCCTATGAGGTGGACGGCGTGGTGGCTGGAATTGGGATCCGACCGAACATTGAGCTTGCCCAGCAAGCCGGTTTGCAGCTAGACAATGGGATTGTTGTCGACGACCAGTTGCGAACCTCAGCTCCCGATGTTTATGCTGCCGGCGATGTGGCGAATTTCTTTCATTCCACGTTAGGGCGGCGCGTGCGCGTGGAGCATGAAGACAACGCCATCCAGATGGGCAAACTGGCGGGTCGCAATATGGCTGGCGCGACCGATACGTATACCCATGTCCCAATGTTTTACTCCGACCTGTTCGAGCTTGGCTTTGAGGCGGTCGGAGAGTTGAGCAGCAAGCTGAAGACGGTGGCGGACTGGCAGGAACCGTTCAAAGAGGGCGTTGTGTATTACCTGGATGGAAACCGGGTGCGCGGCGTTTTGTTGTGGAATGTTTGGGACACCGTGCCAGCCGCCCGCGCGCTGCTCGCCGAACCCGGTCCATTTGAACCGGCTGAGCTTAATCGCAGCTTATTGCAAGAAAGGAAAGAGGGATGAAGTTCATAAATCTTTTAGAAGACTGGCAGTTCAACCCGAAGGGACCTCACGCCGAACCCTTGCACGTCGACCGGAACGGCAGGGCAATCCTGTTCTGCTTGAATCCGGGGCAGTCGATCCGTGAGCACAACGTGCCCAGCTCGCCCTTCTACATCGTCATCCTCAGCGGTCGAGGTGTATTCGCGGGCAGCGACGGCGAAGAAAAGACGTTCGGTCCAAATACGCTGTTGGTGTTCGATCCCGCTGAACAGCATTTCATTCGCGCCCTGGACGAGCTGGTCTTTGTGGGCTTTTTGCATGGCGCGCCTGGCGCGCAGACATAATCATGGATACTGTGCTGATCTTGCGCAGTTCCCGATAATCACACATCTTCCATATCTTGGATTGTAAGGAGAGAAAAATGGCAGTTCGCGAATCATCCGCATTTTGGAAAGGCAATTTACCAGAAGGCGCAGGCAGCATGCGCCTGGGTTCTGGAGCATACGAGGGTTCTTACAGCTACGCCTCGCGGTTCGAAGAAGCTCCCGGAACCAATCCGGAAGAGCTGATCGGCGCGGCGCACGCAGGGTGTTTCTCGATGTATCTCGCGGCGATCCTGTCCAAAGCCGGTCACGTCCCGACGCGCATCGACACCACCGCCAAAGTGCACCTCGGGGAAGGTCCCAAGATTAAATTGATCGAGCTTTCCACCGTGGGTGACGTTCCCGGTATCGATGAGGAGACCTTCAAGCAGTTCGCCGAACAGGCGAAAACGGGCTGCCCCGTTTCACAAGCCCTATCGGCTGTCGAGATGAGTCTGACAGCCCGCCTCGCTTGAGATGAGCAAAGATAATGACGGGCGAGAACATCCCTGAATTATGGGAGTGGGCTGAGTATTATTGACCCTGGTGTTACGTTGCAGCCGTGCGCTTGCACAAGGTTATGCCCGAATACCAGGGACGGGTCCGGCTGCGGGTGCGCGCCTTCCCCTTAGAGATCTACGGAGGAGGCCCGCCCGATCGAAACGAGCTGGAACTGGAAATCTGGCTGGCTGCCATACAGGAACCCGAAGCAGCCTTCAAACCGTTCAAAGAGGAGTGGCTCACCACCACCTTGCCAGCTTTTGAAGGCGCGTGGTGCGCCTTTCAGCAAGGCGAGGCGTTCGGTTATGAATTTGATCTGCGCATCCGCAGGGCTTTTTTCTACGAAAGCCGCAACATCGGACGCCCAGAGGTCATCTTAGAGCTTGCCCGCGAAGCGGACCTGGATCTGGATCGTTTCACCCGAATGTTCAACAGCGGTGAAGCGCGCAAAGCGGTCCTCGAGGAAGGGCGGCTGGGTAAAGAGGTTTATAAAGTCCGCGGCACCCCCACGGTGATGCTGGCGGACGGAAAGAAGCTGCGTCACCCACTGGCTTATCCAAACATGGAAAATGGAAAGATCGTGGCGGTGAGCAAGCTGCCCTGTTGCGGCGAAGGCTGCTACCAAGCCACGCGCGACCTGTTCGAACAAGCTTTACAACACACAAAGGAGTAACACGATGGAATTCAAAGTCCCCCATGCGCTGAAAGTCGAACACGATCAGTTGCATCACGATCTCACTCTAGCCATTGAATCCGGAGGGCAGACCGGAACCGCAGCCCAAGTAGTGGCTGACGCCCTCCATGCGCACTTCGATGGCGAAGAAAAATACGCCCTCCAACCCCTGGGTCTGCTGCCCGCCATCGCGGAGGGTAAAATTACCCCCGAAATGGCGCAAGTGCTCGAGTTGACCGACACGCTGAAGGCAGAAATGCCCCGCATGTTGGAAGAACACCAGGTCATCGTGGATGCGTTGAAGCAACTGATCGCTGCCGCCAAGCAGGAAGGGAAGCTGCAGCACGCCGATTTCGCCGAAAAGCTGATGCTGCACGCTCAAAGTGAAGAAGAGGTCGCCTATCCTGCAGCGCTCGTGATGGGAGAGTATCTGAAGCTAAAACTCGGTCGGGCTTGAACGCCTGACCGGGCAAATAAATTAGCGCATTAATCAATGCCTCAGGGGGATTCATTGCGCTGTTACGGCGGTTAGGCTATATAATTTGGGTATGCTGGGCGCTTGCGCCGCTGAGAAGCGAAGCTTATCGGCGCGCGAATTGGTTCAACTGTAAGAAAACCCGAGGGAAAAATGAGCAACAGCATACCCACAACGGAAGATAAGGCTGGCGACCAGGAGCTTTCTCTGTGGTGGAGAAATGGCGTCATCCTGGTCATGATCTTTGGTTTCTCCGTCTTGATCTGGCTCTCCATCCGGGCGTACCGTGACGGTCCGCCCATCCCGGAGCGGGTGGTCGACGCGGCTGGCGCTACTGTTTTCACCGGCGCCGACGTGATGGACGGGCAGCACGTTTTCCTGCGCTACGGGCTGATGGAGAACGGCACGGTCTGGGGGCACGGCGCGTACCTGGGTCCCGATTTCACCGCGGAGTATTTGCACACGCTGGCGCTCGACGCCCAAGAAGCCGCGGCGCAGCAAGGCTACCAGCGTAGTTGGAACAACCTGACCTCCACCGAGCAAGCAAAGGTGAGCGCCCAGGTGCAGCAAGCGCTCAAAGAAAACCGCTATGACCCCGCGACGCACGTCCTGACGTTCACCGCGGCAGAGGCGGCTTCGTTTCAGAGCCAAATCCAGAAGTGGAGCGATTACTTTGCCGCCCCAACCAGCAGCGCCGGTCTGCCGCCCAAGTTCATCAGCGACCCAGAAGAACTGCGCCAGTTGACCGCCTTCTTCGCCTGGAGCGCCTGGGCTGCGAATGCCAACCGGCCCGGTCTGCCTTACTCCTACACCAACAACTTTCCCTACGATCCCGCGGCTGGCAACACCCCGCCAACCGCCGCGCTGGTTTGGAGCGCCTTGAGCTTGATTGGCTTGCTCGGCGGCACGGCGGTGGTGCTGTTTGCCTTTGGCAGGTTCGACTATCTGGGCTGGCACGGAAAACATGAGCATGTCCACCCGCAAATGTTGCCCGGCGTCACCACCGACAGCCAGAAAGCCATGGTCAAATTCTTCGTGCTGGTCGCCCTGCTCTTTTTGATGCAGGTGTTCGTGGGCGCCGCGGTCGCCCACTACCGCGCCGACCCGGGCGCGTTTTACGGCATCGATCTATCGCGCCTCCTGCCCAGCAACATCGTTCGCACCTGGCACTTGCAGCTCATGGTGTTCTGGATCGCCACCGCGTTCATCGCCGGGGCGCTGTTTCTGGCGCCGGCGCTGGCGGGCAAGGAGCCTGAGGGGCAGGTGAAGTGGATCAACCTGCTGTTTGGCGCCCTGATCGTCGTCACCGGCGGCAGCCTGCTCGGTGAAATCCTGGGCATCAACCAGCTCCTCGGTCAGCTCTGGTTCTGGCTGGGACATCAGGGTTGGGAGTATCTCGACCTGGGGCGCCTGTGGCAGGTGCTGCTGGTCATCGGGCTGCTAATCTGGCTTGTCCTGTTGAGCCGCAACATCGCGGCTGCCCGGCGCAACCCCGAACACCGCGAAATCGCCTCGCTCTTTTTGTACGCCGCCATCAGCATCCCCCTGTTCTACCTGCCCGCCATGTTTTTCGGCCGCGGCAGCACTTTCACCGTGGTGGATACCTGGCGCTTCTGGATCATCCACCTGTGGGTCGAGGGCTTCTTCGAACTGTTCGCCACGGTGATGGTAGCGCTTATTTTCTACCTGCTGGGGATCGTGACGCGCCAGACGGCAGCCCGCGTCGTCTACCTGGACGCCATCCTTTACCTGGGAGGCGGCATCATCGGCACCGGTCATCACTGGTACTGGACCGGGCAGGCGAACATCTCGCTGGGGCTGAGCGCGGTCTTCTCGGCGTTGGAAGTCATCCCGCTCACCCTGCTGACGCTGGATGCCTGGGATTTTATCAAGCTGACGCGCGAAAAATGCGATATCTGTGGACAGTCAGTTTCCATCCCGCACAAATGGACCTTCTACTTCCTGATGGCGGTCGGTTTTTGGAACTTCGTCGGCGCGGGGGTGTTTGGCTTTCTGATCAACCTGCCCATCGTAAGCTACTATGAGGTGGGCACCGTCCTCACGCCGAACCACGGGCACACCGCCATGATGGGCGTTTTCGGGATGCTGGCGATCGCGCTGCTGGTTTTCGTCCTGCGGCAGGCGTCGTCCGAGGCGCAATGGGCGCGCACCGAAAAGTTCGTGCGGGTTTCCTTCTGGGGGCTGAACGCCGGGCTGGCGCTGATGGTGCTCACCAACCTGTTCCCGGGCGGGGTGCTGCAACTCATCGACGCCGTGAAGAACGGCTACTGGCACGCCCGCAGCGCAGCCTTCCTGGGGGTCGGGATGATGAAATGGATCGAATGGGCGCGTTTGCCGGCAGACCTGATTTTCATCTTCTTGGGCGTCGTGCCCATCGCGATCGCCGCCGGACTGACGTACCTGAACATGCGGAAATCGAAAGGGGATGCGACGTATGGCTTGCAGCCGACCCCGAACGCGTAGACCGCGGTGTGATCGGTGGATGGGGTGGTTCGTCCCGAGGAGGCGTTAAAAGTGGGCCCGGCAGGATTCGAACCTGCGACCAAGCGGTTATGAGCCGCGCGCTCTGCCGCTGAGCTACGGGCCCCCCGGCGATGTGCGGCGCCCTCCTGGTGGAAAGCCGAAAGGCGCATCAGAGCGGGCGACCGGATTCGAACCGGCGAATGTCAGCTTGGAAGGCTGATGCCTTACCACTTGGCGACGCCCGCATCCCCTTGCCCTGGGGCACGAGGAATTTTACCATCATTTCCGGCAGATCATAACGATATATAGCGCTCCAACCTCGGGCGCCGGGAACGAAAGCCGATGCGGACGCGGCTGCGCCGCGAAATCCAATTATAATAATCAATATGAAACGACTTCTCAAATGGGCGCTTTGTCTGATCGTCCTCGGGCTGGGGCTGGCGGCGCTGCAGCCCGCGGCTGCGCAGGGAGAGGGGCGGCTGGTGATCGTGCTGAAGGCGGACGACCCGGTTGCGCCGTCGATGGCGGCTTATCTGGAGCGCGGCTTGAAGCGCGCCGAGGCGCTAGACGCCGAACTGGTGATCCTGGAGCTTAACACGCCCGGGGGCTCGGTGACCACGATGAACCGGATCGTGCAGGCGATCCGCGCCAGCCGCGTGCCGGTGGTGGTGTACGTGAGCCCGCGCGGCGCCATGGCGGGCAGCGCCGGGACGCTGATCGTGCTCGCCGGGCACGCCGCGGCGATGGCGCCCGAAACGACCATCGGGGCAGCCAGCCCGGTCGGCGGGCAGGGCGAAGACCTGGGCGAGACCATGCAAGCCAAAGAGAAAAATATCCTCAAGGCGACCGTGCGGGCGCTGGCAAAAGACCGCGGCGAACGCGCGGTCCATCTGGCTGAACAGACGATCGAATCGGCGGAAGCTGCCTCAGCCGACGAAGCGCTGCAAGCCGGGATGATCGACTACATCGCGGCGGACGTGAACGACCTGCTGCGCCAACTCGACCAGCAAACCGTCAAAGTGCACGGCGAAACGCGCGTGCTCGTGACTGACGGGGCGCGCCTGGCGACGGTCGAACAGACCTTCATCGAAAAACTGCTGGCGGTGCTGACCAACCCTGCCATCGTTTTCCTGCTGCTCACGGTTGGGGTGCAGGCGATCCTGATCGAGATCTCCAGCCCGGGGGGTTGGGTGGCGGGCACGATCGGGGTTGTGTGCCTGGCGCTGGCGGCTTACGGGCTGGGCGTGCTGCCGGTCAACTGGTTTGGGGTGGTCTTCCTGGCGCTGGCGTTTGTGTTGTTCATCCTGGAGATCAAGTCACCGGTGCATGGGGCGCTCACGGCGACGGGCGTGATTGCGCTGATCGTCGGGGCGCTGGTGATGTTTAACTCGCCCAACGTGCCAGCCTTTGTGCGCGTGCCGCTGCCGCTGATCGTTGGCACGTCGCTGGCAACCGGAGCGCTCTTCTTTGGGGTGATGATCTTTGCCGTGCGGGCGCAGCGCGCGCCCGTGCGCATGGGCGCCAGCAGCCTGATCGGACGGGTCGGGATCGCGCGCGGCAAGATCAACCCCTACGGGCGGGTGCAATTGGGCGGCGAGTTGTGGACTGCCGAACTGGCGGAGGGCGAAGAGCCGCTGCAAGGGGGCGAAAAAGTGCAGGTGGTGCAGGTGGAAGGGCTCCGGCTGCGGATCAAGCGCGCCGGCAAATAGGCGCGTACGCGGCAAAACGGGATGCGCACAACCGCCTACCGCTACCCAAGCGAACATCTCATCCTGGCGATCACCATACTGCTGGTGCTGGCGGTGATCGCGCTGACGGCGACCGCCACCGTGTGCGCCAGCGTGATATTTGTTCTGGCATTTGTGGCGCTGGCGTACCAGATGGGGCTGGCGCACCACCGGCAACTCGTCCGCAGCGCGCGCCGCGTGGAGGCGCAAGGGATGCCCGAACTGGCAGAACTGGCGCGCGCCGGGGTGGAGCGGCTGCAACCCGGGGCAGTGGAAGTGTACCTGCTGCCCAGCCGCGAACTGAACGCCTATACGTTTGGGCTGAGCGAACCGAAAGTGGTGGTACTCTACACCGCGCTGTTCAAGGTGATGGACGCGGACGAGATGCTGTTCATCATCGGACACGAACTGGGGCATGCGGCGCTGGGGCACACCTGGCTCAACTCGCTGGTTGGCGGGCTGGCGGGGGTGCCAAGCCCGTTCTCAGCCGCGGCGCTGCTGACGCTGGCTTTTCTGTGGTGGAACCGCGCCTGCGAATACTCCGCCGACCGGGCGGGACTGCTGGCGTGCGGCAAGCCGGACAAAGCGGTCTCGGCGCTGGTCAAATTGGGGGCTGGGCTGCAGGCGCTCGACCGCAACGCGCTGGAGGCGGCTTACCGCAGGATCGACGCGGAAGACGACCAGCTCCTGAGCGGGCTCAATGAAGCGCTTGGCTCTCACCCAATGCTGATCCGGCGGATCGAAAAACTGCGCGCGTACGCGGCGTCGGCTCAATACCAGCGGCTGAAAGCCCAACTTGAACGCCGGCGCTGACTGTCCAGGACGCGCAAGCAGACCGGACGAGCGGGTGAGCGCAGCGCGAATCACGTCATTCGTCGTATTGTCACGCAGAAATAATGAATTAAAATACCGGATGAGGTCAGTCCATTATTCAACGACCACAACAACCAGAGAAAAGGAGAATTAACATGTACGTACGCACAGATATGAAATCTGGTGCTGCTTGCTACACCGTCCAATCTGGGGACAACCTGAGCAGCATCTCGCAGAAATTCTTCGGCGACATGGGTGCAAACAATGTCAACCGGATCTATTTCTCTAACCTGAACACGATCGGCCCGAACCCGAACCTGATCTTCCCCG
Source organism: Anaerolineae bacterium UTCFX2 (assembly GCA_002050125.1). Taxonomy (GTDB): domain Bacteria; phylum Chloroflexota; class Anaerolineae; order Anaerolineales; family UBA4823; genus UTCFX2. The sequence goes on from MWTA01000054.1 coordinate 12,127, forward strand.
GGCAGAAACTGTACATCCCGAGTTAATCTCTGGGAATCGGGACGGGTTTCATGCAACCAGAACCCTCTCGAAGGAGAATAGATCAATGCGAAACGAACAATATGTTCCTCAATTGACCGTTCGCTCGGACGTGAAGAGCGGACAGGGCGGCGGGTTTGTAAATGGGGTGTGGTACCCGGACATGAGCGGCGTATGCGGCGGCGCAACCACTCCTCCGACAACCCCTCCTACGACTCCTCCAACCACCCCTCCAACCACTCCTCCCATAAGCGGAGGCGGATGGGTGGGCGGCGTCTGGTATGCAGACCGAAGCGGTATTTGCGGTTAGCCAATCCTGGCTGACAGAAGGAGCACAAACGGATGATAACCAATTCCCGGATCGATTCTGAGGTAACCAAGCCGCAGCGTGTCTCCCAACTGAAGGTGCGTTGCGATGTGCGCGCTGGGGAAGATCTGACAACTTGTCAGTGGAACCTAAACAAGTGGCGCGAGCGCTACTTCCAAGCTTTCAACGAAGCCAAGCGGCGCGGGTGCATCTGAGAGGAAGGGTGAAATGAAAACACGAACCAATCTTCGCGCCGGCGACGCGTTGCAGACCTGCAAACAGCAAAAAGAGAGCTGGAAGAGCAAAGCTGAAAATATGCAGCGGATTCTGGCAAATTGCCGACCGATCGTCAACCCACCCGGACCCACCCCCAACCCGCCTTCTGCAGGCGGCGGCTGGGTGGGCGGCGTCTGGTATGCAGACCGAAGCGGAATTTGCGGCTAGACCGTTTGATCTGACGCAAACTGTCGCGAACCAATAAGGAGTACAACATGAAAGTTGAAACCGGCATCAAATCTGGTGCGTTTGCGCAGGACGCAGCTCAGGTAGTTGGAGATGTCGCCGGTCAGGTGGCAGATTTCATCACGAACGCCAACCAGCAGGCGGCGGACCTGAGCAATACCGTGATCAACAAGTCAACCGCGGTCTGGAACGCACTGGTAAGCTAACCAGGACCAGCCAATTCGGGTCCTGTTTCACTCTCAACCAAAACGGAGCGCGCCTTGTGGGGGCGCCCCGTTTTAGTTTAACCCCGGCTGGGTGAGCAGGGAGTTGAGGCGGGCGATGATTCAAGGTACAATCAGCCCTGTTAGCGGTAAATACCCACTGGATTGTGAGGAAAAATCTATGTCATTTACACCGACGCGCGATCGTGTCAGGTCAGATGAAATTGATACCACACCCAAGCGGCGCCCTGAATGGATCAAAGTCCGCGCCCCGTCTGGAGAGACCTACGAATGGCTGCAGGGGCTGATGCGCAGCAAAGCCCTGCACACGGTGTGCGAGGAAGCCCTGTGCCCGAACATGGGCGAGTGCTGGGGCTCCGGGACGGCGACATTTTTAATGTTGGGCGACATCTGCACGCGCACCTGCGGCTTCTGCGATATCAAACGCGGCCACCCGGCGGCGCTGGATTGGATGGAACCGGAACGCGTCGCTCAGGCGGTGCGGGCGATGAAATTGAAGCACGCGGTGATCACCAGTGTCAACCGCGACGACCGGGCGGACGGGGGCGCGCCGATCTTTGCGATGGTGATCCAGCGCATCCGTGAGATTCATCCAGGGTGCTCGATCGAGGTGCTGATCCCCGATTTCAAAGGCAGCCTGGAGGCGCTGAAAATCGTGATGGATGCCCGACCCGAAATCTTGAACCACAATGTAGAGACGGTACCGCGCCTGTTCAAGCGCGTCCAGCCGCAGGACCGCTACGAGTGGGCAGCCGCCACGCTCAGCCATGCCAAGAAACTCGACCCCGAAGTGCTGACCAAGTCCGGGATTATGCTGGGGCTGGGCGAGACTCTGAATGAAGTGCGCCAGGTGATGCGTGATCAACGCGAGTGGGGTGTGGACATCCTGACGCTGGGGCAATACCTGCAGCCGAGCAAGCGTCATTTGCCAATCGAACGCTACTATACCCCGCAGGAATTTGCCGAGCTCAAGGAATTTGGGCTTTCGATCGGCTTCCGCTGGGTGGAAAGCGGGCCGCTGGTGCGCTCGTCTTACCACGCCGCGGAACAGGTGCGCGCCCTGAGCACAGTGCATCGTCAGCTTTACGGCTCGCAGCCAGCGGGCGCCTGAAGCGCGGGAGGCAGACTTGAAAAACTGGTCGATCACAGCCGCTAGGCTGGGGTTGATTGGGCTGTTGTTGAGCGCCTGCGGAGGGGGGCGCAGCGCCGACCAAAGCGACACCCCTGCGCCGGAGGCAATCTTCACTTCCGCCGCACAGACCGCCGAAGCCCGGCGGATGGAGCGGTTTTCGCAAACAGCTACCCTGGCGCCCGAGGCGCTGATCGAGACTTCGGCGTTTGAAGCGCCCACTCAAACGCCGCCGTCGATCCAGGTCAGCCCGAGCGCCGCGTTCACCGCGACTGCGCCGGCGGCTGCACAACCCGCCAGCGGGGGCGACCGGGGCGAATTCATGGCGGACGTCACCGTCCCGGACGAGACGGTTTTCGAGCCAAACCTGCCGTTCCAAAAAACCTGGCGGATCAAGAACAGCGGTCAAACCACCTGGACGACCGAATACATGCTGGTTTTCATCGACGGGGACCTGATGGGCGCCGAACCTGCGATCCCGCTGCCCGAGGTGGTGGAGCCGGGAGAAAATACTGAGATCACGGTTGAGATGGTTTCGCCGCCCAACCCGGGCAAGTATCGCGGTTACTGGAAAATGCGCAACGCGGCGGGTCAGGTGTTTGGCTTTGGGTCGAATGCGGATGAGGCGATCTGGGCGGATATTATCGTGGAAGGCGAGCCCGCCGCGGCGAGCATAACGCGCGCTCCCGCCGCCACCAGGGCGATTACGACGATCAGCCTGGACGTCGACGAAGCTCAGGTGAGCGGGATCTGTCCGCACAGCTTCCGGTTTGTCGCCCGGATCAACTTGAACCAGCCCGCCACGCTGGTCTATGCCCTCGAGGTGGGTTCGAAATCCGGGGCGGACATTCGCGCGCCGCTGCCGGCAAAGCAAAACCTGGGCGCGGGAGAGCACTCGATCGTATACGAGTTGAGCGTACCGGGGGACGTGACTGCCTGGGCGCGCCTGCACGTCAGCCAACCCGAAGAAGCGTTTTCGAACCAGGTGGATTTCTCTTTGATCTGTACCTGATGTCCGCTCAGCCAGCTCTTCACACAATTGATGATGAAAGATTCGCGCCAACTCCGCCGGGCGATTGAAATCGAGGCGCGCCGGCTTGGGTTCGAACTGTTCGGGGTGACCACCGCGGAACCGCCGGCGCATTTTGGTGTATTCCAGCGTTGGGTCGCGCAGGGTTTGCACGGGCAGATGGGCTACCTGGCAAGCGAGCGTTCGTTTGAACGCCGCAGCGACCCGCGGCGCATCCTGCCCGAGTGCCGTTCGATCCTGGCGCTCGGAATACGCTACCCGGCGCCGCTGTCAGGACGAACTCCGCCGCCTAACGCGGCGTCGAGTGGTCGAGTATCTGCGTATGCCTGGGGCGACGACTATCACGACGTGTTGGCTGAACGGCTGGCAGCCCTGGCGGATTTTATCGAACGGCAGGTCGGGGAGCCCGTGCCAAACCGCTGGTACACTGATAGCGGTCCGCTGCTGGAGCGCGAGCTGGCGCAGCGAGCAGGACTGGGCTGGATCGGCAAAAATAGCTGTCTCATCAACCCGGCGCACGGTTCATATTTTTTACTGGCGGAGATGCTGCTTGGGCTGGAACTGGAGCCAGATCGGGTGTTAATCACCGACTACTGCGGAACCTGCACGCGCTGCCTGGAAGCCTGTCCGACTGCGTGTATCCTGCCCGACCGCACGATCGACGCCCGGCGCTGCATCTCGTATCTGACCATCGAACTCAAGGGCGCGGTGGAGGCTGAACTGCGCCCGCAGTTGGGCGAATGGGTGTTCGGCTGTGATATCTGCCAGCAGGTGTGCCCGTGGAACGTGCGTTTTGCCCGTCCGCAGGGCGACCCGGCGTTTGACCCGCGGCCCGGCGTACCCGAACCCGAACTGCAGCAGGAACTGGCGCTGCAGCCCGAAGCCTTTAGCCGCAAATTCAAACGCAACCCGGTCAAGCGGGCGCGCCGGGCTGGTTATCTCCGGAACGTGGCGCTGGCGCTGGGGAACCAACCCGACCCTCGATCCGTCCCAGTCCTGAAAAGTGCGCTGCTCAGCGAGCCAGAGCCGCTCGTGCGGCAGCACGCCGCCTGGGCGCTCGGAAGGATCGCTGACGCGGAGGCGCGCGCTGCCCTCAAGGAAGCGCGGTCGAACGAGGCAGATCCAGCGGTATTGGACGAGATCCGCGCCGCGCTGGGACGGTCTGGGGCAGCGCCCGAAGCTTAAATTCTTCACATCTGGCGATGTTATAATCCTCGAACATGCGCAAGCGGAGCATTTTTATCGTTATCGGCAGCCTGGGATTGCTGAGCATGGTTTGCCTGGCAGGAGCGGCTGCAACGCAGATTCCACAAGTCAACGAGCGCCTGGTTTGGCGGCTTGAAAGTCTGGCAGCCGCGGCGCGCCGGAGGATCAACCCACCCCAACAGGTGGTCTTTGTGCCGGTGGAGGTTTCAACCCCTGACGCAACGGTTGAGTCTGCGCCGCCCCCGGCAGTCACAACGATCGTTCAACTGACTGATACGCCCAACCCCGCGCCGCCGCAAGAAACAGCCACACCTTCGCCCACACCCACGCCGTCGGCAACGCCCCTGCCCGAGCGCGTCGTCCTGGAGGGGGTTGTGCATGAATATCAGCAGTTCAACAACTGCGGACCGGCGAACCTGGCGATGACGCTTTCCTTCTGGGGCTGGCGCGGCGATCAGCGCGATACGCGCAGCTTTCTGCGCCCCAACCTCAAGGTGGATGATAAAAACGTCAACCCTTCCGAAATGGTGGAATTTGTCGAAAGATTTGCGGGAATGCGGGCTTTTGTGCGCTACGGCGGAGACCTGGATCTGCTGCGGCGTCTGGTCGCAGCCGGGTTTCCGGTGCTGATCGAGGCGGGGCATCATCCTCCTGACGATTGGTGGATGGGACATTACCTGGTTGTGAGCGGTTATGACGACCAACAGCAGAAGCTCATCGTGCAGGACTCGCTCGTGAGCCCCGACCTATCGATGGGCTACGCTGATCTGGCTGAGGGATGGTGGCGCGATTTTAATTATGTGCTGATCGTAATCGCTCCACCGGAGCGCAACGCGGAAGCGCTGGAACTGATGGGACCGTTCGCCGATCCGCAGCAGAGCTTTCAGATCGCGGCGCTGAAAGCCAGCCAGGAGATCCCCGAACTGACCGGGCGCGCCCAGTTTTTCGCCTGGTTCAATCTGGGCTCCAGCCGGGTCGGCTTGGGTGACTACAGCGGGGCGGCGCAGGCTTACGACCAGGCGTTCGCGGTCTATCCAACCCTTCCGGAGGCGATGCGCCCCTATCGGTTGATGTGGTATGTAGCCGGACCCTATGAAGCCTATTATTACACCGGCAGATACGAAGACGTGGTTCAACTGGCAAACACGACCTTTGCCTGGGTGGGGCAGCCAGTGTTGGAAGAAAGCTATTACTGGCGCGGGATGGCAAACCTGGCGCTGGGGAAACAAAGCCTGGCGATTGCCGATTTTCGCAAAGCAGTTGGACTGAACCCGAACTATGCGCCCCCGCGCGACGAATTGTTGCGACTCGGCGAGGCGCTGCCCTGATTGAAATATTGAAATGATGAAATCACACGCGCGCAGACGTTTACTCTCGATTTTCCTGATCCTGCCAGCCTGTCTGTTGCTGGTTGGGCTGTACTTCCTGCCGCCGATCCATTCCCGGCTGGCTTGGAGGATGGAGGAGGCGTCGCTCAGGATCGGCTATCTGCTCAACCCGCCGGCGCACGCGGTCTTTGTGCCGACCGAGCGCGGGCTGGCGCCGCCGCAGGTGACGGTGATCTCGCAGAGCAGCCCGACCAGCCCAGCCAACTCACCCAGCTCACCCAGCCCCGCGCCGACTCAGGTCGGTCCGACCGAGACGCCGGCTCCGACGCCCAGCCCGACCCTCACCCCGGCGCCGCTGCCCGAGAAGGTCGCTCTGAGCGGGGTGGTTTACCAGAACCAGCACGGGCGTTACAATTATTGCGCCCCAGCCAACCTGGCGATGGCGCTTTCCTTCTGGGGTTGGAAGGGCGACCAGGACGTAGTGGGACCGCAGATCAAGCCGGACCCTAAAGACAAGAATGTGATGCCCTACGAAATGGTGGATTATATCGAGAGCCAGACCGGTCTGCAGGCGGCGCTGCGGGTTGGCGGCGACCTGGATCTGCTGCGGCGCTTTGTCGCAGCCGGTTTCCCGGTGCTGATCGAGAAAGGCACTTACCTGCGCGATCTGACCGGAGTGGTAAGCTGGATGGGACATTACCAGGTGGTGACGGGGTATGATCAGCCGGGCGGTTTTTTCATCACCCAGGATTCGTTCGTCGGCGCCGATTTTCAGATAAGCGAAGCAGACCTCCTCAAGGGGTGGCGGGCGTTCAATTATGCCTATATCATTGTTTATCCGCCGGAGAAAGAAACGCAGGTGATGGAACTGCTCGGTTCGAATGCGGACGAGACGCAGAACTATCAGAACGCCGCGCTGATGGCTTCGAATGAGATCTACGGCTTGGCTGGGAGCGACCAGTATTTCGCCTGGTTCAACCGCGGCTCCAGCCTGGCGGCGCTGCAAGATTACGGCGGCGCGGCTGAAGCTTTCGACGAATCGTTCAAAGTCTATCAGAGCCTAGCAGAGAACGACCGCCCCTGGCGGATGTTGTGGTATCAGACCGATCCCTATTTCGCCTATTACGGCGTGGGGCGCTACTACGACCTGCTCTACCTGGCGGATGGAACGTTGAACGCTATGCAGGGAGACCCGAACCTGGAGGAAAGCTATTACTGGCGCGGCATGGCAAAATCCGCGCTGGGAGATCCGGCTGGAGCGATAGAAGATTTCCGCGCCAGTCTGCGCTATCATGCTGGCTTTCAGCCCGCGCTGTACCAGCTCAAACTGCTTGGGGTAGAAAACCCCTGAGTCAAAAAACATGCGTAGATCTGTCCAAACGTTGCTGACGATCTTAATCGTGCTGGCTATCTGGGCGGGGATCCTGTGGATGCTCTCTTCGCCCAGTCCAAACTGGCGTCTGTCCGCGCTGACGGGTCGCATCAAATACGCCTTGAACCCGCCGGAGCAGGCGGTCTTCGTCCCGGCCTCGCAAGCCACGGAGGTCGCGCCTGCCGTGACTAGAGCCGCGCTTAGTCCAACCGCCACCATCCGCCTGGCTACCCCCACTCTCGAACCGACCGTTCCAGCGGCGACCGCCACCACGACGCTGACCCCGACGCCCATGCCAGCCCGAGCCAGCCTGAGCGGGGTGACGCACATGTATCAAATGTGGAACAACTGCGGTCCGGCAAACCTGGCGATGGCGCTCAGTTTCTGGGGCTGGCAGGGAGACCAACGAACGACGGCAGCCTTCCTGAAGCCCAATGAGCGCGACAGAAACGTTATGCCCTATGAAATGGAAACTTTCGTCGAACAAGAAGCCGGGCTGGAGGCGTTTACCCGCACCGGCGGCGACTTGACGATGATCAAAGCGTTCGTTTCAGCCGGTTATCCGGTCATCGTGGAAAAAGGCTTCGAAGGCGTAGGGTTCGATGGGTGGATGGGTCACTATCAGGTGGTGACGGGCTACGACGATGCAACGAATCGTTTCACGGTCCAGGATTCGTACAAAGGTCCAGACTACCCGGTCAAATACGAGGACTTCCTACGTGACTGGCGGGCATTCGACTACACTTATCTGGTCATCTACCCGCCGGAGCGGCATCAGCAAATCTTGGATATCCTGGGGCTGCATGCCTATGACAATTTCAATAATCGCTTTGCGCTGCTGAAAACTGAGGAAGAGCTGCCAAACCTCTCTGGCAGGGATCGCTTTTTTGCGCTGTTCAACCAGGGCACCGACCTGGTGGCTTCCCAGGAATATTCCCAGGCGGCTGCGGCTTACGACGCGGCGTTTGCGGCTTACGCCGAACTCCCTGAAAACGCCCGACCGTGGAGGATGCTCTGGTATCAGACCGGGCCGTATTTTGCGTACTATTTCACTGGACGTTACATAGATGTGATCACTCTAGCCACCCAGACGCTCGAAGCATCCAGCGAGCAAGTGCTGGAAGAGAGCTTTTACTGGAGGGCGCGCGCCCTCCTGGCAAGCGGCGACGAAGCTTCCGCTATCGAGGACCTGCAAGCCTGCCTGGAAGCGCATCCAGGCTTCGAGCCGTGCGAGGAGGAGCTGTTTAAGCTGGGGATCGAACCGGTTCCCAATTAGAGCAGCCGTGGATAACGGTCAAGTAGAACGCCGGAGCGCGAGAATGCTAAAAATCCTACATTTTTCCGATGCACATATCGACATGGCGAACTACGGTCGGCACGACCCGCAGTCTGGGCTGCCGCTGCGGGTGATAGATTTTCTGAAATCGCTGGATGAGATCGTGGACGCGGCGATCACCGAACAGGTCGATCTGGTGATCTTCGCCGGGGATGCCTACAAAGACCGCACGCCGCCGCCGACCTTCCAGCGCGAATGGGGGCGGCGCATGATGCGGCTGGCGCGTGCCAATATCCCGACGCTGCTGCTGGTCGGCAACCACGACCTCTCGCCGGCGTTGGGGCGCGCCCATGCCCTGGAAAGCTTCGACACGCTGGAAGTGCCCTACGTGCGCGTGCTCGATAAGCCGATCTTGCTGCACCCAGCAGACCTGTACGACCTGCCGCTGCAAGTGATCGCCCTGCCGTGGGTGTCGCGCTCCGGCATCATTGCGGCGCTCGGCGAAGACAGCGCCGACCCCGGACGAGCCTACGAAAAACTGACCGAACGGCTGATCGAGCTGGTAGAGATGTGGCTGGAAAAACAAGTCGACCCGGCGCTGCCAGTGATCCTGACCGCCCACTGTTCGGTGCAGGGCGCCACTTATGGCGGGGAACGCTCGGTGATGCTGGGCAACGACCTGGTGCTGCCCGGTTCGCTAGTCAAAGATCCGCGGCTGGATTACGTGGCGCTGGGGCACATCCACAAGCCGCAAGACCTCAACCCCGGCAAACACCCTCCCGTGATCTATTCGGGTTCGATCGAACGGGTGGATTTCGGCGAAGCGCAGGACAAGAAATTTTACATCATCGCTGAGGTGGAACGCGGCAACACCCGCGTGGAGTGGCGGCAACTGAAAGGTCTGCGCCCCTTTTTCGACCGGCAGGTGAAGCTCGAAAACCTCGCGGGCGTTACCGACCAACTTCGGCGGGCGCTGCCCGCGCCCGAGCAGATGTTTGGAGCGATTGTGCGGCTTGTGATAGAATATTCGCGCGATTGGGAAGCTTCGATCGACGAAGCAGCCCTGCGCGAATACTGTGCGGAGGCTTTTGAGTTTCACCTGGTCAAACGACCCCAGATGGAAACGCGCATCCGGCTGCCGGGCGACCAGGCGATTGGCAGTCTGAGCGCGCTGGAATTGCTCGACCTGTATTGGCGGGCTAATCATCTGGCGGCGCATGAGCGGGAGGAACTGAGCGACCTAGCCAGCCAGGTGATTGGCGAAGCCCGCGGCGATCCACCCGACCCGAAGTCAGCGGAAAACGAAAAACGATAAGCTAAGGAGGCGCAAATGTTCGTTCGTTCATATATGACAGCTGACCCGATTTGCATCTCACCGGATGACAATTTCCATCAGGCTATGCATGCGCTGCGCAAGCATAAGATCCGCCACCTGCCTGTGCTCGAGCGGGACCGTCTGGTTGGTATTGTCGTGGAAAGCGACCTGCTTTCCAACCAGCCCTCGCCCGCCACCACGTTGAGCCTGTTTGAAATTTATTCGCTGCTGGAATCCTTGCGGGTCCGCCAGATCATGAGCCGCCCGGTGTATACGGTCGAGGGCGACTGTCCGCTCGAGGGAGCGGCGTGCATCATGGTGAACCAAAAAATTTCATGCCTGCCCGTGATGGATGGTGAAAAACTGATTGGGATCATCACCGAAACGGACATTTTCCGCGCATTTGTGGAGATATTGGGCGGCGATGAAGAAGGAATGCGCTTTACGCTGCGCGTACCCGACCGGGTGGGCGAACTGGCGCTGATCGCCAACCGCATCGCCGAGGCGGGCGGGAACATCCTGGCGATTACGACCTCCAAAGTGCACGAGGACGGCTACGGCAAGGTAATGATCAAAGAAACCGGTTCGAATAAGGAAGCGCTGCTGCAACTGGAGCAAGGCACCGGGGTGGAAATCCTGGACGTTCGCCCTACGAGCCGGTACGAGCCGCGCCTGTTCGGCTAGTTCTCATGATCCATTTTTCGGCGCAGGCACGCCGCCGGGCTTATTTGCTGGCATTGCTGGTCGTCAGCGGGCTGCTGGCGCTGATCACTGTGCTTACCCCTCTTTATAGAAGCTCGCTCACGCCTGTGCCGCGCGAGGGTGAGATTGCCGCGCGCGATTTCCGCGCCCCGCGGACAATCACCTTTATCAGCGAGGTGATGACCAATCAGCGCAAAGAGGCGGCGGAGCGCAGCATCTCCCCGATCTACACCTCGCCAGACACGCGCGTGGCGCGCCGCCAGCTCGAGCAGCTCCGCGCTGCGCTGGCTTACATTTCCAGCGTGCGTTCCGACCCGTTCGCCTCGCTAGATCAGAAGATGGGCGATCTGGCAGCCCTGGATGACATCAGCCTGAAGAGCGAGACAGCCGAGGCGATTCTGAGAATGGCGGACGCCTACTGGCAGGAAGTTCAGCAGGAAGCGATTGTAGTATTGGAACGGGTGATGAGCAGCGCCATTCGCCCGGAGACCCTGGACAATGCGCGCAGCCAGGTCCCCGCGCTGGTAACCTTATCGCTCACCGAGGAGCAAGCCGCAGTCGTCGCTGAGTTGGCAGCCGCTTTTGTGGCGCCAAACAGCGAATATTCCGAAAGCCTGACCCAGGCTGCGCGTGAACAAGCCAGCCAGGCGGTTGAACCCGTCTCGCGCTCATTTGTGGCGGGTCAGACGATTGCCCTGCAGGGCGAGGTGCTGGGGGCGGATGATATCGAAGCGTTGCAGCAACTCGGCTTGAGCGAGCCCGAACGTGATCTGGAAGACGTCATCAGCGCGGTCGGTCTGACGCTGCTGCTCTTGTTCTTCATGGTAATCTATCTGCGGCGCAAACCAGCGTTTCTTTCGATGGAAGTGCGCAGCTTCGCCGTGCTGGCAGCCTTGATGCTGGTCTTTCTTGTCGCCGGGCGGTCGATTCTGCCGTTCAACGGACCGGCAGGGTATGCATTCCCCCTGGCGTCGTGCAGCCTGGCGATCGCGGCGCTGTTCGGGACAGAACTGGGACTGATTACCTCAATCCCGCTGGCGATTCTGGTGGCTTTTGGGCTGCCAAATGCGCAAGAAATGACCTTCTTCTTCCTGATCGGCAGCTTGTTTGGCGTGCTCGCGCTGGGGCGCGCTCGGCGGGTGATCCGTTTCTTGTGGGCTGGGGCGGCGATCGCGGTTGCCGGAACGATCGTGGTGATCGTTTACCAGTTGCCGCTGCCAACCGTGAGCGTGCAAAACCTGGCGGTGTTTAGTATGGCAGCTTTTTTCAACGGCTTGGTCTCAGCTACCATCGCGATTCTGCTGCACCTGCTGCTGGCGCCCATGCTGGGGCAAGTCACCCCAATTCAACTGATCGATCTGACCCGCCCGGATCACCCCCTGCTGGGGTTGCTGCTGCGGGAGGCGCCCGGCACTTACCAGCACAGCTTACAGGTGGCGAACCTGGCTGAACAAGCCGCCGAGCGTATCGGGGTTGATCCGCTGTCGATTCGAGCCGGGGCGCTTTATCACGATATTGGGAAAACCGTCAACCCGGCTTTCTTTATCGAGAACCAGCCGCCCGGGTTCGAGAACCCGCATAACAGCCTCGAACCGGAGGAAAGCGCACGGATCATCATCGCGCACGTTACAGACGGAATTGCGCTGGGGCGCAAATACCGGCTGCCGCGCCGCATCCTCAATTTTGTGACCGAACATCATGGCACTACCCTGACGCGCTACCAGTACTACAACGCCCTCAAAGCCGCGGGCGATGACGAAAGCCGGGTGGATAAGACGCAGTTCCGTTACCCCGGTCCACGCCCACAGAGCCGTGAAACGGCGCTGCTCATGCTGGCAGATGCCTGTGAGGCGCGCGTCCGGGCTGATGGTCCGGTCGACGAAGAAAAACTGCATGAGATCATTAAAGATGTAATTGCCAGCCGGGTCGCCAGCGGTCAACTGGATGACACCCTTATCTCGCTGCGAGACCTGGATGAGATCGCCAACTCATTCACGGTGACCCTGCGCGGGATCTATCATCCGCGCATCCATTACCCCAACCAGGAGCTTCCTGCCTCGCACGATGCAATTACCATCCCGCTGGCGCACAAAAGCGACGCGCCCGCCGACCTAAATCTGCACTGAAGCTCAAGGAAGGCGCTCTTTTATGATCCATTATCAAGTTGCCGAAGAGCTCCTCGAGAATGTTGATCCCGCCTGGCAAGAGGCGCTGCCTCAGGCTGCCGAAGCCGTGCTGGCGGATGTCCACGAAGCGGCGCAAGCCGAAGCGACGCTGGTGTTGACGGATGACGAGGAACTGCGCACGCTCGATCTCAATTATTTGGGGATCGATGCCCCTACCGACGTGCTGGCTTTCCCCAGCGGGGAAAAGGACCCCGAAACGGGGAACCTGTACCTGGGGGATGTGATTATCTCGCTCGAACGCGCCGCGGCGCAAGCGCAGGCGGGGGGTCATCCATTGAAAGCTGAGCTGCAATTGCTGGTCGTGCACGGAATGCTGCACTTGTGCGGTTTTGATCACGCCGATCCGCCGGGCAAGCAGCAGATGTGGGAAAAACAGCGGCACATTTTACGCCGTCTGGGCTGTCCGATCGAGGGACCGGCGCTCGAGGCTGAAAACTAAGGCTTGCCTGAGAGGCTGCGATGATCTCATTTCTCAAGGCGCGCGCCCGGTCGTTCCGCTTTGCGTTCGCAGGCTGGTGGTTTGTCATCCGGACGCAGCGCAACGCCTGGATCCACCTGACGGTGAGCGTGCTGGTTTTCGCCCTGGGGATCTGGCTGCGGCTGCAGACGCGCGACTGGGCGTTGATCATCCTTGCCATCGCCCTGGTGTGGACGTCCGAATTTATCAACACTGCGCTTGAAGTGGTGGTGGATCTGGCAAGTCCGCAGCAACACCGGCTCGCCCAGGTGGGCAAGGATGTCGGGGCGGCGGCGGTGCTCATCGCCGCGGTCAGTTCGGCGCTGATCGGACTGTTGATTTTGGGTCCCCCGCTGTGGAAGCGGCTTGGAACAATCCTGATGGAACTCTCGAGATGAGGTGAACATGGCAGATTTAGCGTTTTCATTCGGCACAGTCGGCTCGCCGCTCTCCACACCCAAAAAACCGGGTGGAAGCGTGGGGGCGATTTTGCGCCTGCGCGAGCTCGGGCTGGACGCTTTGGAGCTTGGCTGGGTGCGGGCGGTTCGGGTAAGCGGGAGCACCTGCGAGGTGATTCGCGCAACTGCCATGCAGAACGAGGTGCGGATCAGCGTGCACGCGCCATACTTCATCAATCTGAACGCTGACGATGATGAGTGGCCAAAATCGCGCCAGCGGTTGATGGATGCCGCCCATTTTGGCAATTTGGCGGGTGCCAGCGACATCATCTTTCATCCCGGATCTTATTTTGGGCGCCCACCCGAGCAGGTACTGCCACTGGCGATCGAGCGCCTGAGAGGCTGCGTGCGGGAACTGCGTCAGGCTGATAATCCGGTCACGCTGCGCCCCGAAACGATGGGCAAGTCCGCCATGATCGGTTCGGTGCAGGATTTGCTCAGGATGAGCCAGGAGATCGAGGGGGTCGAGCCGTGCCTGGACTTCGCCCACCTGCACGCCCGACCTGGAGACGGTTCGATGAACAGCTACGCTGAATGGGTCGGCGTGCTCGAAGAATACCGCGCGGCGCTTGGCGAAGCGGCGCTGCGCCGGCTGCACATTCACCTTTCGGGGATCGAATACGGGCCCAAGGGGGAAAAAGAGCACCTGCGCGTGGAGGAGGCGGATCTGGACTTCAACGCGCTGTTTCGGGCGCTCAAAGCGTTTGGCTGCCAGGGTCGCATCCTGTGCGAGAGTCCGATCATGGAAGACGACGCGCTGGTGCTGAAGCGCATATGGGAAGAAGTGAGCTAAAAGGACAGCGTTTGCCCGGCGGCGTACGCCTCAGCCAGTTACTTGCGCACCTGGACAAAGTCAATGATGATGAGGTTCTGGTCGCAGTTGTCGTAAGTATCAAAAAAGACTTTGTCGGAAAGCGGACCGCCAGCCTGGCTGATCAACTGAACCCAGAGCTGGCCACGCGAAGGCACCGGGCGGTCAGCCAGTTGAAATTCGTAACCCGAGCGACCGTAGTTCAGCGCCAAGCCTGTTAAGCTGAACACATCCTCTGCAACGCTGATGCCCGGGGCGCGGCCGCCCAGGCGGACGATCAGCCCGATCACCGGGGCGTTGCTCAGATCCACCACCTGACCGCCGACGCCCATCCACTCACAACCTAACTCTGGATGATAGATGTTCGGGATGGCTTTGGGGTTGCCCTGGCGCACGACAAATGGATAGCCCTCGGGCGGCGGCGTGGGGGTTTCGGTGGGCGTCGCGGTCAGCGTGACCGGGGTGGGGGTGGGTGGCAGCGTCGAACTGGGCTGGATGGTTTCGGTCAGCGTCGGTTCTAACGTGTTGGTCGGCGTCCAGGACGCGGGCAGGGTGAAGATCACGTTGGTCGGCGTCTCGGTGGGGAGAGCCGCCAGTGCGGGAAGCGTGGGTGGGGGAAAGGGATTGAGCGGCGAATCTGGATTGATGAAAATGGCTAGAAAGACGCCCGCCACGCAAACCACGCACAGCAGCGTCAATATGGTCAAACAGCCGAAAACGATTGTAGAGAGGTTACGCCGGGGGGGTTCAGTATCATAAGAATAGGCATTCATAATATCCTGTACCAATCTTGAGCAGGAACGCCAGCCGTTTTTGTACGGGCGATGCGCCGCTGCTCATGGCAAAAGAACCTCGATCTCAGCCGTCTGACGGTTCTGCGCCAGCCAATCCGCGACAGCTTTAGCCTGCAGTGCAAGCAGCGCGTCTGGCGCGAGAGCCCGGGCTGAATCGCGCTCGAGGAGCTGCAAAATGTGGAAGCCAGCCGGCGTCTCGATAATTGGGCTGTACGCCTCGAGGTCAAGATTGAATGCGGCTTCCTCGATTTGCGGGTGGGGCAGGTAGCCGCGCGGAAACCATCCCAGGTCGCCGCCCGTGACCGGGTCGTACTGCAAAGCCAGGTTGCGGAATGAGTTGCCCGATTCAAGCAGCCGGTAGACTTCGTTTGCCTGGTCCGCCTCATAAAGAAGGATCTGGCGGACATGGACCTGTTCGGCGGTTGTGGGCACCTGTGCAGCAATCCGATCACGCATCCAGGCAGCCTGGATGGAACGGCGCAAAGCCAAACGGAAGGTCTGATCATCATATTTGAAGCCGATGTACCAATCTTGCAACGCCTGTTCGCTTCCAAGCTGTTCAACCATGCGCGCGATGTGCTCTTCGATAAGCGCATCATCGGCTGTAAAGCCCTGCTTGACCGCCGCCTCAGCGAGCAGAGCCTGGTCGATCAGGTCTTGCAGCACTGTTTCTGCGTCTTGCGGTGCAAGTTCCGTACCCCTGGCAGCCTGAGCCATCGCCAACTCGGCTTCGTACTCTGCCAGGCTGATCGGGTACCTGGCAGCGCGCGCCGCCAGAGGCGGGCTGGTCGGGGCGGGGGTTGGGCTGACCTCCAGCGAGGGCGTCGTGACCGATTGGGTCGGGGTGGAGCCTGGCAGGGGTGGCGTCAGGGTTGCTGCAGCGGGGCGATCTGGACGGCAGCCTGCCACGACCATTGCTAGCAGCCCGCCAGATAGGATGACGGCGATGGTAAATTGAGTACGTTTAGACATGTGAAAAGCACCTGTCTTCAAGACCGGGATTATAAGGTGAAAGGGGGAATCGTGCAATGAGGCATAGGTTCGACGCGCTTCTTTATGGCTTGACACCTGTTCCGGCTCAGGTATAATCCCAACATTCGAAATTTGCAAAGTTTGCGTGGAGACAAGTAACCCGTCCGGTCTTCCAGAGAGCCGCCGGCAGTGCGAGGCGGCAGGTCAGCGAGGCGAAGTCCACTCCACCAGCCCGTTTTGGGCTAAGCGCGCCCGCAGGGATCCGCCGGATCGTAAGGGCGCCGGGTTCGCCCGTTAGCGCGAGCGCGAGGCTGTCCAGGCGGCGAGTCCCTTTCAACCGCCGTGCTGGAGCGGCAAATGCAGGTGGCACCACGAGCGCCCCCTCGTCCTGCGGGAACCGGGGCGATTTCTTTTTTATGGAGGCGCTGAATGATCGACATCAATATTATCCGCGAGCAGCCCGAATTGGTCCGCAAATCGCTGGCGGACCGCCAGATGGACAGCGGATCGGTGGACGAGATCCTGCGGTTGGATGAACAGCGGCGGGAACTGATCCAGAAGGTGGAAGCGCTCAAAGCCGAGCGCAACGCGGCCTCTAAGGAGATCGGGCGGCTGAAAGACTCCGGCGAGCGCCAGGCGAAGATCGAAGCGATGAAGGCGGTCGGCGACCAGATTGGGGCGCTGGACGAAAGCCTGCGGCAGGTGGAGCAGGCGCTGGAAGCGGTGCAGGCGACGATCCCCAACCTGCCGGACGCTCGTGTGCCTTATGGGGCGGATGATTCTGAAAACCTGGTCATCCGCCAACAGGGGCAGATCCCGCAGTTCGATTTCGAACCCAAGCCACACTGGGAGTTGGGGACCGAGTTGGGGATCATCGACTTCGAGCGCGGCGTCAAGATCACCGGATCGCGCTTCTATGTGCTGAGCGGAGCGGGCGCGCGCTTGCAGCGGTCGCTGATCGCCTTCATGCTCGACCTGCACAGCCGCCAGGGTTACACCGAAAAATATCCGCCTTTTATGGTGAGAGAAAAGACCCTGTTCGGGGCGGGGCAGCTTCCGAAGTTCGCTGACAATCTGTACCGCGATTACGAAGAGGATCTATGGATGGTTCCGACCGCCGAAGTGCCGCTGACCGGACTGCACATGGACGAGATCCTGGAGGAGAGCCACCTGCCGCGGCTCTACACGGCGTACACGCCCTGCTTCCGCCGCGAGAAGATGAGCGCCGGACGGGACGTGCGCGGGATCAAACGCGGTCACCAGTTCGACAAAGTGGAAATGTACATCTACTGCAAGCCGGACGAATCGGAGGCGATGCTGGGAAAAATGACCGCCGACGCCGAGGAGACCTGCCGGCTGCTGGGGTTCACGTACCGGGTCAAGCAGCTTTGTACGGGGGATTTGGGGTTCGGCTCGGCGATCACTTACGATATCGAGGTATGGGCGGCAGGCTGTCAGGAATGGCTGGAGGTCTCGTCGGTTTCGAACGTGACGGATTTCCAGGCGCGGCGGGCGAACATCAAGTACCGCCCGGCGGACGGCGGGCGGGTGCGCTTCCCACACACGCTCAACGGTTCGGGGCTGGGGATGCCGCGCACGCTGATCGCGGTGCTGGAGAACAACCAGCGGGCGGACGGCTCGGTGGCGGTGCCGCCGGCGCTGAGCCCCTGGATGGGCGGGATCGAGGTGATCCGCCCGGAATAGCGCTTCCGGCGGATAAGCGATGATCCAGGAAGCGGAGCGATGGACCTGTCAACTGCGGCGATCCTGTGGGTGACGCTGTTCTTCATGCTGTTGGGGCTGCTGACGCTGGTGATCCCGGTCTTGCCCGGGCTGGTGATCATGTGGCTGGCAGCGCTCGCATATGGGATTGTCCACGGGTTCGGTTCGCTCGGGATCATCCTGATGGTGATTATCACGATCCTGGCGGTTGCCGGCTCGCTGGTGGACAACCTGTTTATGGGGGTGGGGGCGCGCAGCGGCGGAGCTTCGTGGAGCACAATCTTGGTGGCGCTGCTGGCTGGGCTGGTTGGAACGGTTGCATTTCCCCCGTTCGGAGGGTTTATCGCCGCGCCGTTAGCGGTGCTGCTGATCGAATATTTTCGGCTGCGCGATCTGGGCAAAGCCTGGGCGGCGCTGCGCGGCTTAGCAACCGGTTTTGGGGCGGCGATTGTGGTGCGCTTTCTAATCGGGCTGATGATCCTGAGCCTGTGGGCTTTTTGGGTCTGGCGGGGCTGAGCTGTTAAGAGGGCTGTTCCGACCCTAAGCTGTTCCAGGCTTTCATCAAGTTAACGTTCAGGCAGAATGGATTCTCCCCCAAAGGCGGCGGCTATTTGGGCGGCGGGATGGGCAGGTCCTCTTTGCGGACGGCTACCCATTTGTCGCCCTCATCGATCAGCATGACCGGGATTTCGTCGCGGATGGGGTACTTGCGGTCGCAGTCCTGGCAGATCAGCCAGGTCTCTTTATAAAACTCGAGCAAGCCGTCTTTTTCGCGCACACAGGCGGGGCAACGCAGAATTTCTAGCAGATCTTGGCTGACCATGGTCTCTCCTGAAATTGTAAGTGAGCTTTCGGGGCTGATTATAACCCAGCGCCGCGCAGGTCTAAGGGTTGAGCTTGATCGGCGGGGGCTGGTTCTTCTTCATAAGTTTGTTGAGGTTCGTGCCCGGACCGTACTGATAGACCGCTGCCCAGGGCAGGTAGTGGGTAACGAACGAATCGGTGAAGAGCGCCACACCGTTCAGATAGACGGTGCGCAGGACGGTGACGTCGGCGCCCTCCGCCTCCCAATCCACCTGCCTGACCTCGCCCTTAGCCAGGTCGGGGTTCTCCTCATAGACCGGGTCGGGCGCTTCGACCACGTTCTGCGGTCCGCTGGTCTCCCACTCCACCTTGCGCCCGTCGCTCGTAGAGTAGAACTTCCAGGTGAGGGCGCGCGAATTGGGGTAGAAGTAAGTTTCCATGAGCAGCCAGTGCGGCGAATCGTTGGTGAACTTGAAATCGACCATAGGGACAAAGACGGTGGCGTCCAGCCCCGCCAGGTCGGGGTCGTAGCCGCTGGCGGTCTGCTCGTAGTAGCCGACGCGGTAGGCATGCGGGTAGCGCTCGACGATCGGCAAACCCGCCATGAAAACGGTGCGAAAGAGGGTGGTGCTGACCTGACACACGCCGCCGCCCACGCCCTTGATGGTGCGCCCGCCGAAGATGATCCAGGCTTCGGCGTAGCCGGTGTCCAGGCTGACGTTGCCCATCGCGTCCGCCATCGAGAAGGTCGCCCCCGGTGGGACGAGCAAGCCGTGGAAGTTAGCAGCTGCGGTTTCGATGTTGTGCAGGCGCTCGCTGTCGGAGCCGCGGAAATAGGAAGTGTACGAGACGATGTTCTCGGTGATGCCAAGCTGCTCGCCGGTGGCGGTGTCGCCCACGGCGGGCTGGAGGGTGGTCAGCGTCAGCGGGACGGTGTGCTCCCCGTTCAGAACCTTTTCCTGGATGGAGCGCACGCTGGTCTCAACCTCGAGCGTGCGCCCGATCACCGCCGGCTGGATCAATTCGAGCTGGCGGGTGTCGTCGTTGAAGATGAAGCGCGCGTTCGCCGGGTACCGGTCGATGTCGCCCGCCAGGGCAGTGAGGTAGGTGGTGAGGGCTTCCGCGCCAAGGCTCACCTGGATCTGCGCCGAGCCGGCGCCCGAAACCCGCTCGACCACGAGCATCTCCGCCAGTTGCGAGGGCGGGATTTTATAGGGACCCGGGTCGCCGCCTTTGGCATCCGGCAGGGTCAGCGTGAGCGGCTCGCTCAGGATGCGGCGGGCAGCTTCCGCCTGCGCGCTGGCGTCCATGATTTCGGGCGGGGTCTCTTCGATCACCAGCGGGATGACGCCGTCGGAGAGGGTGCGCACCTGGCGGGTGAGCGCCTCGAGCGAAGCTGGGACGTCCAACGTGCGCCCAATCGCGCCTGGCACGGCGACGACCTCGACGCCTTCGAGCTTCAGGGAGGCTTCGCGGGTGGGCTGGTTGATCTGGTCGGCGATGTGGATCAAATAGTCGAGGGCGTACTGTTCTTTGTAAGTCAGTTCGGGGGACAGGTCGACGCCCTTGCGCCAGGCATCGAGCCGGGAGCCGAAGCGCTCGAACGGGTCTCCGAGGCGACCCAGGTAGTACGCAGACCGGGCGTTCTGCTCGAAGTCGAGCGCGAGACCCAGCTCAGCCGGGCTGGCGACCCAAATGTTCTGCCCGTCCTCGAAGACGATCTTGCCGGTTTGGGGGAAGAGCAGGGTGCGGGCGAGCCGGTCTTGCGCCTGGGCGGGGGTGAGACCCGAGAGGTCCACCCCGCCGAGCGAGACGCCGGGGAAGACTTTGCCGGCGTGCGCCGCGCCGTACGCGGTGAGCCCCGCCAGCAGCAGGATGAAGAACAACGCCAGACCGCCCAGCAGGGCAGCCAAAGCCTGTAAGGGGTTTAGTGTGGCGGGGGGCGGCGGGGGCGAGGCGGGCGTCCGCTCGCGCCGGACCATGACGGTTGAACTCATAAGCGATAAGCGTGCCGGCGGGGGTAAGCGTCCCAGTCCGGCGCATGGGGGATATTTTACCAGAGAATGGAGCGGGAGGCGGAAGGACGAGCCGGGTGCAGGGTGTGGAGGCTTAACCTTGCAAAATTGAGTGTGAAATAGCTTGAGACTGGCGTATAATTTTTTGAGATTAGTGCACAGCTTTTTGGATGAGGGAATGGTGACTTGCCCCCATTGCGGTGAAAGCTACTTTACGGCGGATACGTTGCATGAAATTGAGCGAATCAAACTTCACCGGCAAAGTTTTGCAGAGAAACGTGAAGTAGCAATCGCGGAATTTGTATAATTCAAAAAAGGCAAGCTAACACCCGGCGTGTAGATAGGGGCGTCACCTAATATCGGCTCCATGGGGCGCCCGCTCCGGCGAGCTATGCTGTTCGGCGATTGACGAGGTTAAACCATGTGGTTTGAAAACTTGACCGGTTTTTCTGAAAAAAGCCCTCAACAGGTTCGGACGAATCTATCCCTCGACGGCAATGTATTGAAATCTCTTGTAAACGGAAACGAGTTCGTTTGCGGAGAATTGGAAACTCCGTCGTTATCTGAACTGCGAGAACGCGTCGAGGCAAGCGGCTATGAGGCTGGGAGAATCTTGGTGCGCGAGGTGGTGGCTAACGTCCAGCAGCTCCACACGGAAGTATCGAACGCCGGCTCACTTTTCCAGGTCGCCTCTCAGTTCAATTTGCTCGAAATGGTGTCTCCAGATGTCACGCCTGCCCGCATGCCGCTAACGCAAGCTGTTACGGTATTTATCAATAGGAGTCACCAAAGATGCAACCAATAGCACCAAACAAAATTCGATTTATTAAGCTCGGTGAAGGAGGCAGGTGGGAGCAGTCGTGCATCCAAGAAAATATAATTCGGCTTGGTTACGAAAGTCCGTATCATCAAGATTCTTTGTCTGGAAATTGGGATGAGGTTAGGAAGTTCTGGTTAGCCCTTCGTGAAGGGAATGAAGGCGCAGCCACACGCGATGTCAATCAAATCCGTGATTTTTACGAGCTTAGCGAAAGCGATGTCTGGATCACGTTTTATAAGAGAAAACTATATTGGTGTCACGCTGCTAGAGAAGTCATAGAGCTTGATGATAGGAGTCGCATTCGGAATGTCATCGGCAGTTGGTCGGCAACGGATGTGCGTGGTCAACCTTTGGGGATTGAAAACATCGATGGACGAGTAACAAAGGTCCAAGGGTTTCGTGGGACAATTTGTTCCATTGAGTTACCAGATTATCTTATAAGAAAAATTAACGGTCAAACGATAGATGAAGTTGAAAAGGCAAAATCCTCCCTCGTTAAATTGAGGACGCACGTTGAGGACTTAATAAAAGGGCTATGGTGGCACGACTTCGAATTGCTGATCGACTTAGTCTTTTCTAAAGCCGGGTGGCAACGATTTTCCGTCTTAGGAAAAACCGAGAAAGATATCGACCTTGGTGTTTACTCCCCGGCAACGCAAAAACGGGCATTTGTACAAATCAAATCAAAAACGACCCGTGCCGAGCTTGAAGCGTCCATTTGCAAATTTCTCGAATACGAACAATTTGATGAAATGTACTTTGTCTATCATACTTGTTATTCAGATTTATCGGACATAGAAGTACATGATCCCAATATCCATCTTTGGGGGCTAGCACGGGTATCGGTGCTTGTCGTTAATTCCGGCTTAGTAGAATGGCTGATTAACAAAAGATCATAACCGTTCGTTCCAACGGATGCTAAAAAGCGCAGTTTTTTTGGTGTCACTGAACCCAATTGTTAGTCCTCTTCCTTGTGAAATAAAAACCGCTTTAATTGTAAGGCGTATTCGTAAACAGAAAAAAGGGAGAACGAGAATCTGAGAACAGGGGAAAAAGGATGGTTTTCCATGTAATTGACAGTCTTTGTATTGCGATTCGAATGAGTAGATAAATGGGAGGATATATGCAATCCGGTAATCGTAAAGAACTTTACACCGAAAGAGTTTTAGCAGGGAAACGGATGTATTATTTTGACGTGAAAGTATCGAAGGACGGAACAAAGTATTTGGTTATCAGCGAGACAGAACAAGGTAAAACCGAACATCATCGAATAATGGTTTTTGAAGAATCGATCGAATTATTTATAGAGGCATTACAGAACGCCGTTAGTCACATTATAAAAAAGCCTGCGAAGTCAGAAAGAGCGTATCGTGTCGAGACTATTCGCCAGGAATTTTCAAACGCTTATGCAAAATGGACTACATCCGATGATGAATTGCTAAAGGAAAAATATGGTCAAGGTGTTAAAATCCCTGAACTTGCTAAACTGTTCAATAGAAAAGAAGGAGCAATCAAGTCAAGGTTAACAAAACTTGGGTTGCTTATCTCCAATAACGATGGCTAGCACAAGATGCAGCGGACGGTGGGGATTCTGCGTGTTATCAAACATTTTCCTGTTAAAAACACCGCTCCCGCAGAGACTGATGCTTCTGCGGGAGCAGTTGGCAAGGGCAGCTGGCGAATGAGTTAGTTGTTCGAAAAATCCCAGGTGGCTTTGTCGCTCATCGACTGCAGTACGACGCGCCCGCCATGTTTGGCGGTGAATTTGTCGCCCGGGTACAGGATGTGATCGTCGGAATCGTTCTGTTGTGTGATCCACAAAATGCCGCTGGTGCAGACCACCCCATCGCCGCTGCGAATATGGGATAAGCTCTTCAAGATCCCTTTCTGTAGGAATTTCCTCTCCGCTGTGCGGGTTTCACGGTTCTGGGTCACCGCTGGGTTGATTTTTGTAACCTGTGTGGTCATCTCTGCCTCCTTCGTCCTGTCTGTCTTCCGCTTCGGTTTACGGGCGTTCGCCCGGTTGGTTTGATTGGTGTTATTTCTGACTATATTTTAGCTAATTCTGATAAATAATACAGATATAGTGCTTTACACTTGTTACCATAACAGTTAGAATAAAGCACAACTGTTATGCTCGGAAAGCGGTGATTCTGTATCACTCGCCCGATAATCGAATCGGAACTCGAAATGCCATCTACAACCCCCAGCGC
Source organism: Anaerolineae bacterium UTCFX2 (assembly GCA_002050125.1). Lineage (GTDB taxonomy): Bacteria > Chloroflexota > Anaerolineae > Anaerolineales > UBA4823 > UTCFX2. Next base: position 35,748 of record MWTA01000054.1, read on the forward strand.
TGAATACCTGTATGAAACGGTTGCCAACGATATAAGGACGCTGATCACCTCGGGCACCTATCGCCCTGGCGACCGGCTGCCATCGGTGCGCCAGCTCAGCCGCCAGAAGCGCATCAGCGTGAGCACTGCGCTGCAGGCGTATATGCTGCTCGAAAGCCGCGGGCTGGTCGAGGCGCGTCCGCAGTCGGGCTACTATGTCCGCCAGCGGACGTTCACTCCGCCGCCCGAACCGGAAATCTCATCGCCCGCCAGCGATCCCACCCAGGTGAGCCTGGAAGAACTGGCATTTATGACGCTGCGTGATACCGAAAACCCCAACCTGGTGAAGCTGGGCATCGCCCTGCCCGACCCCGACCTGCTGCCGACAAAAAAGCTGCTGCGGATCATCGCCGGGTTGAAGGGCGGCAAAGAGCTCCAGGCGAACGCCTATGTCTTCCCGCCTGGGTATGAGCCGCTGCGGGTGCAGATCGCCCAGCGCGCCCACCTGGCGGGGATCAGCCTGGCGCCCGGCGATCTGGTGATCACCTCCGGCTGTCTGGATGCGGTCGACCTCTGTTTGCGGGCGGTCTGTCAGAAGGGTGATATTGTGGCGATCGATTCGCCAACCCATTTTGGGTTGCTGCAATGCCTGGAGGGACTGGGGCTGAAGGCGCTGGAGATCCCCACCCATCCGCGCGAAGGGATCAGCCTTTCGGCGCTGCGGTTTGCGCTGGATCATAACCCGGTGCGGGCGGTTGTGCTGGTGTCGAACTTCAACAACCCGTTGGGCTGTCTGATGAGCGACGATAACAAGCGCGAACTGGTGAAAATGCTCGCCGCCCGCGAGATCCCGCTGATCGAGGACGATGTCTTTGGCGAAATGTCGTTCTCCGATCAACGACCGACCGCCTGCAAAGCGTTTGACGAGAAGGAGCTGGTGCTTTGGTGTTCATCTTTCTCAAAGGATATTGCGCCCGGGTTTCGGGTGGGATGGTGTGCGCCCGGGCGCTATCAGACCAAGGTGGAGTGGTTGAAGTTCGTGTCCAGCGAAGGCACCGCGGCGATTACCCAGGTAGCGCTGGCGGAGCTGCTCGCCACAAGTGGGATGGATTATCATCTGCGGCGGCTGCGCCGGTTGTACGCCTTCAACTTAGAGCAGGTCTCGCTGCAGGTGATGCGCAGCTTTCCGGAGGGAACGCGCCTGACGCGCCCGACAGGCGGGTTTCTGCTGTGGGTACAGCTCCCCGAGGGGTGCGATTCGCTGCAGCTCTATAAACGGGCGCTGGTGGAAGGCATCACGCTGGCGCCAGGGTACCTATTCTCTGCCACGCCGCGATATGCCGGGTTTATCCGGCTGTGCACCGCCACCTGGAACCACGCGGTCGAGCAGGCGATCACCCGGCTGGGGGCGCTGGTGGTCGAAGGTCAGGCGGCTCAGCCCGCCGGGAGGCGCAGGGCAGAATAGGACAGGGAACGGTGACGGCAAACCAACCCGAACGCAGGGCGGGGGTCGTCCATTTCAGCCGAGATGATGGTTTTTGATCGTTTTGCGGACGAATACGACCGCTGGTTTGACGAGAACGAGCGGGTCTACCAGGCGGAGATCAGCGCCTTACGCCGGATGATCCCGCCCGTGGAGAGGGCGATCGAGGTGGGCGTCGGGACGGGGAGGTTTGCGCTGCCGTTGGGGGTCAGGCTGGGGGTGGAGCCCAGCCGCGCGATGGCAAAGGTCGCACAGCGGCGCGGGCTGCAAGTTTGCCAGTCGCTGGGCGAAGAGCTGCCGTTTGCGGCGGGGATGTTTGAGTGTGTGCTGCTAGTAACGGTGATCTGTTTTGTCGCCGATCCGCTGAGGCTGCTTCGGGAAGCCCGGCGGGTATTGACGCCCGGCGGGGTGCTGGTCAACGGGTTTATCGACCGGGACAGCGCGCTGGGGCGGGTTTACGAGGCGCACAAGGCGGAGAATAAATTTTACCAGGAGGCGCGCTTTTATTCGTCCGAGCAGGTGGCGGCAATCATGCGGCAGGCAGGTTTTAACCAACTGGAGGCGGCGCAGACAATCCTGGGTTTGCCCAGCGAGGGACGTGATTTTGATATGGTGAAGACAGGGTTCGGGGAGGGGGCGTTTGTGGCGCTGCGCGGGCGGCGGTAGCGTCGATCAAGAACTTTGATATGCCGTTCTGGTCGATGGTGGGTTTTCTGATCAAGTGGACGTTTGCCTCGATCCCGGCGATGATTATCGTGACGCTGCTGATTTTGACGGTGGTGATGCTCGCGGGGTTGGTGCTTGGAGGACTGAGCGGCGTGTTTGCCGCGCTGATGGGGTTGGGGAGGTAAAAACCCGCGAATGCTTTTTAGCAGGAGGGTTTTTCAAAAACGTCCGAATAGGCGTTATACTCAGTAGTGGGCAAAGCGATTATGTTCAATCAAGACCAAGAGATCTCCGACAAATTTCACCCGACAGAATCGATCGTTGTCTATCCGGGCGACTGTCTTGATCTGTTGCAATCGATCCCCGATGAAACATTGCAGTTGGTTGTCACCTCCCCGCCTTACAACATTGGTAAGGAATATGAAAAAAAGCTCAATCTTGAGAGTTACATCCAACAGCAGGCTGAAGTAATCACAGAATGTGTGCGCGCTCTATCGCCCGCGGGCAGCATCTGCTGGCAGGTCGGGAATTACGTCGATAAGGGGGCGATTATTCCCTTAGATACAGTCCTGTATCCGGTCCTCTCCAATCTCGGGCTTAAAATGCGCAACCGAATTATTTGGCATTTCGAACATGGACTGCACTGCAGCAAGCGATTCTCGGGTCGTTACGAAACGATCATCTGGTTTACCAAGACTGAAGATTATATTTTCAATCTCGATCCGGTGCGCGTCCCGCAGAAATATCCAGGGAAGAAACATTTTAAGGGTCCAAAAGCGGGTCAGTATTCATCAAATCCGCTGGGTAAAAACCCGGGTGATTTATGGGTGATCCCAAATGTCAAAAGCAATCATGTTGAAAAAACCGAGCACCCGTGTCAATTTCCAGTCGAACTGATTGAGAGACTGGTGCTCTCAATGACGAATGAAGGCGATTGGGTTTTTGACCCATTTCTTGGAACAGGCACGACGATCATCGCCGCGCTCCGTCATGGGCGGCGCGGCGCGGGAGCGGAGATCCTCCCAAAATATATCGAACTCGCCCATCAAAGAATACAGCAAGAACTGGCAGGCACATTGCGCACCCGTCCGATGGGCAAACCCGTATACGACCCCTTTGAAGCGGGCAACAGCCTAACCGTTGCACCCTGGTATCAACAAGAAAACGAACAGATGACCTTACTCGAAGATCGTTCACCGTACGAGAGCGACGCCCATGAAGATCACTGAGACGTATTCTCACCTCAATGGGCTTGAATTTCTGCTCGTTCATAAGCCGTCTCTCTGGGAAGAAATTCGAATTGTGATCGAGACAGTAGATGCAGACCTTTGCCGAACAAAGGTCTCCAAAGAAAAGACCATGATGGGTAAGTTGTTGTTTAGTCCGGTCGAACTCAATTCGACCTTCAACAAATTATTCAGAAGCCGGTCGTGGACCGAGAGCCGAGTGAGCTATTGGGTAACAAAGAATGAGAAGCTGATACGGAAAACCTTGATGTTATCAGCCGACGAACAGAAGAGGAAGATCAAATGAAGTCGCTCCAGAGCCAGATGAGCTCTGGGGTCCCTTATTACGAGGGGGAGGTCTATAACGTGGTGCGGCAGGGGCGCGGCGTTCCGGCGGTTCCGCTAGTGCTGGTTGGGATTGACACATAGTGATGGGGTCCATCTCTTCAATTGGTCATTAGGTGTATACTAGAACTGCGCCTTTGGATCAGTTCTCTTTGGAAACAGGATGGCAGCCATCCCGTTTGATGGGTATTCCCTTTTGGGCTTTCTCGGTTTGGGATTTAGTGGATGAACATTGCGGATGTCCAGTGGCCCTATCGCATCATCTTTGAACGCCTGATTTTGGCGCTGGCGCTAGGGTTGTTTATCGGCTTTGAGCGCCAGCGGCGGGAAAAAGAAGCCGGGGTGCGCACGTTCAGCTTTGCGGCGATCCTGGGTGCCATTGGCGGGCTGCTGGGGGAGGCATATGCGATCGCCAGCATCGCGCTGATCGGGCTGATCATTGTGATCATGAACATCGAACTGCTGCGGACGAACCGCGAGGCGGTGCTGACCACTTCTACCGCGCTGGCGACGACGGTTTTTATCGGCGTGCTGTGCGGGCTGGGGCACACCTTTACACCGGTGGCAATCGGGGTGGTGACCGCGGCGCTGCTGGCGTGGAAGGAACCGCTGGCGAATTTCAGCATCAAGTTGACCGAAGCGGAGATCCGCTCGGCGATCCTACTGGGGATCCTGGCGTTTGTGATCTACCCGATCCTGCCAAAGGGGACGGTTGACCCGTGGAGGACGATCGATCTGCAAGCCGCCTGGATCAGCGTGATCTTGATCGCCGGGATCGGGTTTATCAACTACATCCTGCTCAAAGCCTATGGCGACCGCGGGATCGAGTTGTCCGGTTTTTTGGGCGGGTTTGTCAACAGCGACGTGGCGGCGCGCGAACTGGCGCAGCGCTCGCACGAGATGCATGGGCAATTGTCTGATTCAGCCTATCGCGGCATTCTGCTGACCAACGCCGGGATGATCATTCGTAATGCGGTGCTGTTGGCGATCTTCAATTTGCCGGCGCTGTTTATCGCGCTGCCGGGTTTTGGTTTGATGCTGGCGGCGACGGCGGCGGTGGCTTTTATGGGTCAGAAGCCTGCCGCCAAACCTGAAAATCTACCTGAGAACCCAATCACGGCGATGAACTCGCCCTTTTCGCTGAGATATGTGCTGGTCTTCGGGATGGTGATGCTGATCGTGCAGGTGGCAGGTGTGATCGCCGAACGGTTAGCTGGGTCGGCAGGGATGTATATGACCAGTTTTGTCGGCAGCCTGTTTTCGAGCGCCAGCACGGTGGTGGCGGTGGCGACGCTTGCCAGCCGCGGGAATATCACCAGCCAGGTGGCGGCGGTGTGCGCGCTGATCGCGGCGATCACCAGCGATGTGGGTACGATCCCGTACGTGGTCGGGCTGGTGGACCAGCGGCAGTTTTCCAAGATGGTTGCGGCGCTGCTGGTAGTCGCCTTTGCGGGGGTGTTGGGCGGCGGTCTGGCGTTGTGGTATCTCGCCAGATGAACGCGGGCTCCTTTACAGCCCGGTTACGCCGGCGCGCCTGAGCACGGCTGGCTTTAGTCAGCAGGGAATCGTACCTGCCTTCGTGGACTCCTTCGTTATCTGCGCGCGAACGCCCCTGCCGGAATAAAGTTATCTGAAAACCGTCTCAAACAGCATTTCCTTGCCAGGTGAGAGGCTGCGCGCGTTGTGTGGGTACCCCGAAAATTTCTATCGCCTGATCAACGGCATGTAAATGGTGTGGCGCAGCAACCGTCCGTAGATGTCGGCGCTGGCGCCGCCGTCGATGTCGTGCTCCCAGGCTACCAGGTAACTGATAGAGCCGCCGTTCACAGCCGGGTATTCACGATCTGCGTTTTGATGTGGACCGCAGATCAGGAATTCATCATCGAACGACTCCGACGGGGATGCCAGGCGTCCCCAAACGCCAAATTCCCCGGTGGTATATTCGTCCTGCCAGACCACCAGGTAACGCCCCCCAGGTCCGCAAGTCATATCGGCGTTGAACTGATCGCTGGTCGTATCCACGATTTGATAGACGTTTCCCAGCGCCGCCGTACCGCTGAGATAGCGGGCATAGATGGCATAATCGCCTTTGCTCTGATCGGACTGCCAGGCGACCAGAAATTGGTCCGCCTGGGCGCAGGCGGCTACGGCTGGCTTCTCTTCAATTGCTGACCAGCCGGCGATGGAGAACTCCCCTGTGACGGACGGCGTTCCACCGGTCAATGGTGTGCCTTCACCTGAGAGGCGGATGCCGTAGATGTCCACCGCGCTGCCCGTCTTGACGACATCCCAAACGACCAGGTATTCGTTGCGGCTCGGGTTGTAAGCCACGTCCGGGTAGTCGCGGTTTTCCGTCCCGCTCGAAACCACAAAGGGGCTATAAGGGAAGCCGCTGCCATCCGCCCACACCCGCCGGGCGCTGATATAGCTGGCTACACTCGTCTGAAAGTTCACCCATACCACCAGGAATTCTTGTTGGGTAGATGCAAAAACTGTCACCGGGTGCCCCTGGTTGCTGGAGAAATTGCAGATCGAGAAATCGAGCAGGCTGGCAGAAGGACCGCTCCAGGGGATGAAACGCCCATGGACATCCCAGTTGCTGGCATCGCCATTTAAATCATAAACGAACACCACCAGATAACGGTCGTGGGTTGGGTCATAGGCGACTGACGGGTTCATCTGGTTGTTAGCATTGCTCGACACGGTGAACGAAATCAACTGCCGTCCATCGCTGGCGATACGCCGGGCATAGATTTTGTGGACATTGCCTGGTAAGACGCTTTCCCAGACGACCAGATATTCGTTGTGGACCGAATTGTAGGCGATCACCGGGCTGTATTCGTAGGATGGGTTTACGAAGATCGGGAAAATTGGGTCGGAAACTGGAGGGCTGGCTGCCGGCTGGAGCAGGGCTGACGCCTCCACTCGATCAGCGAACATGCCGGCATTGGCTGTCACTGTCGGGGCAGCAACCAAGAAGGGCGCGACACCCGCAGCCAAAATAATCAGGACACAAGATAGCTTTTTGATGAACATGGCTCCTCCTAGCCGCGCTGGCGGGCAGGTTTGCAGCCTGTATGCAAACCTATGCCAAATACAACCAGCATCCTTATCCACAAGTTTAATATTTTTTACCTTTGAAAGTTACGGATCTGACCATAGCTGCGCAAAGCAATGGACCGCCGGTGTGCTCCTCCCCATTTCTCCATAGTCACTGCAGTCTGACCGGTGGACAAAAAGCGGCTTTGAGGGACATTAATCACCCACTCATAATTTATACTATACAGAAAAATATTGCGCGTGTCAATCGGGTCGTGATTGAGTGTTTGTAACATAAGCGGTAGGCGAAAGTTGAAAATAGCTGGAGATACAATCCATCCCTGTCACGGACCAGGCTTAGAAGGCCAAGCCTGCGCCACTCAATAACAATCCAGCCTGCATACCTTGCCAGGATTTGTATCCCCGCATCGTGCGAGCGCGCATTTTCATGCGTCCAATAGCCTGCTCCGTGCCGTTGTTGGTCCAGGGCACGTCGGCTTGCCAATCGAATAGCCGATAGCTGTTCCAGTGCTCGCTCAAACGGATGAGCAACAGGCGGAGTTGATCCAAGGGGGAAAGCTCGCCGTCTCTACCGGTTCGGCGTTCAGGGATTTGCTTCCACAACTCAAACAACCGGCGGCTGCCTTCGGGGGGCAAGTCCGCCAGCAAGGCTTTGATCTCTTCCAGCACCCACAGCCAGTCTTTGGGGACGGTTTCACTCAACTCGCGTAAGGCTCGCCCCACCCAGCGGCGCATATGGAACTGACACACCTGATGCTCCAGTCCCAGTTTCTCAGCCACCTTGCGATAGGTGACCAGGTCATCGGTGGCGATTACGCTCACCCCCAGACGCTGGACGAGGGGCTCCAGAAAGCGGCGCACGGCTTGGGGGTTGGCTTCATCCAAATGACCCACGGCTACCGGTTGACCATTCCCCAGGTCAACTGCCACCAACACCGGCTGTTTCTTGCCCCAACCCAATGGGTATAGCCCGTCCATCCCCAGAACGCGCACGCCCTGCCAGCGCCGCCGCTGCTCCCACAGTTTTGCCTGTTCTTGCAAATCGCGCCAGATGCTCATATGGCTTAGCCGAACCCCAAATGCTGCCAGCGCCACACACGTGCCCCGCAAACTCAGCCCTAAGACCCACAAGATCGCTGCCAGCTTGCGCATGCGCTGGGTCTGATCCGCCTGGTCCACTCCCTGGGGATAATGACGAAAGGTACGCCGACACTGACAACAGCGATATCGATAAACACTCACCGTGCGATGCCGGTTGTCTCGCACCGGTTTGCTCACTTTCCCCCAGCGCTGAAAGGTCTCTCCCTGACAATAGCGATATCTCTGTGGCCGATTTACCGTTTTCCGCTTGACTTCTGGCAGTCTTAGGACGACAATTGACATGGCAAGCTCCGTTTCGATGGCGGTGTGGAAACTCCCATCTTACTCGGAGCTTGCTCTTTTTGTCAAAACCTACCTCCTATGTTACAGACACGTGATTGATATTTTCAGGGGAATTGTCGCGCTGGCCGGGTTCGAGGTTGTCTGCGGCGTGAGAAATCTACCAACCGGGGCGCTCGAAGCTGGGTAATAATGGTTGGTTTATCACAAGCGAATTTAGCGGATTTGACCTCAGGAAAAGCTGAAAGAACCCAAGGAACAACTGGAAAAAGCTGTTTATAGCTCAATGACGGTTCTATCGTACGATTACGGTCGGAGTTTTCCAGACATGTTTGGGGTTATGACTTCAGCCAGGATCATACTCACAACGGCGTTCTTTTTTGACAAAGCATTAGTCGGTTGGTTTTCGGATGGTTTACCAAAGAGTGTAAATCGGTATGATAACAAGGAGCAAGACGCCGATGATAAACCCCGTCTCTGCTACCAGGCGGGTCGCTCGACCTTCTGTCTCGCCCACTCTTCCTTCGAATGGGAGGAGCAAAATCGATCACGTGGTAGACATGCTCCTGAACGGTGTTTACCAAAAGCAGTTCCAATTTTGGGCTGTATTGACGGATAGTTGGTATGTCACTAAAGAAATCATGTTGACTATTGAAAAGTACCAGAAGATCTACTACTGTCCATTCAAAGATAATCGCCAAGTTGACGATTCGGGCAACACTCAGCCTTATCGGCGCGTGGATGCGCTGGAATGGTCAGGCACCGAATAACAACACAGTAAAGTGATCAAGATCAAGAGCTTTTCTGGTAACCACAAGGTGAAACTTTAACCGGGTTGTGCTTTCCACCGAGCGCACAGACTATATCGCAACGAACGATATAGCGCAAGACAACACACAAGCTGTACAAGATGCGTATGGCTTCCGTTGGAACGTCGAGCGGTTTCATCGCGAAACCAAGCAATTGACTGGATTGAAAGATTGCCAGTATCGAAAAGCCAGAATTGTCCGCAATCATGTCGCCTGTGCCATTCTGGTTTGGGTACGTCTGAAACAGGTCGCCAATGAAACCAACAAAACGGTCTATCTACTCAAGCATGGTTTATTGGACGATTACTTGCGCCAACAACTCAAATCATCTGCAATTCAAATGACCTTTGCGTAAGCCCTAATTTGCTTTCTTAGTCGGCTTTTCTGGCAAACTTAGATACAGGAATTTTCGGAGACCTGAAACAAGCAAATGGGTAATAAAAGGGATGCTAATAAAAATAACTATGGTTTGAACAGCATTCGGACTGGCTGCTTTATTTTTTATAATAAATATGAGCACCAATTCACCTGCAACTGTCAGAAAACCCCATAAGACATACCAAGTTGGTTTCCATTTGCCAAATGGATTAACAAGCTTATTCGCATCTTTATCAAGATTTGTCTCGGACACCTTGTTTTTCTTCTTTTTGGATGCCATTCCAAGGTCCTGTAATTATGTGTTTATGTCTACGATTTTGAATTCTGTTCAAGAACTTGTGAAGCTGTTGAGGCGTCAGTAACCAACACATTAACAATGCCACCGCGCAAAGCCCCAAGGACAGGATTTGCTTTTCCCAGCCCACCAGCCACGCCAATCCTTACCGGGATGTTGAGTAAATCCTTTTCGTGAATTACTACGAGATGATCGCTGAAATCGCGACAAACAACCTTGCCCAGGATGTTGAAATGAGTACCAGCGACATTCCCTACTGCGCCACACTCGTGAAGCCGTTCTAACGCCTCGTTCGGAATGTACCCCGATCGAAGGAAGCTGGAATACCATCTCTCAGTGCTGCCGATCCCTAGCAGTGCTACTTTTACATGACGGCTCAGATCCACAGTTTCTTGAAGCGCGGGGGTTTCCATGATGGTTTGAACCGTCTCGCTCGATTGGCAGTAACAGGGAGCGCTCATATAATAGGCAGTACCGCCAAGCTTCTGCGCCAAGCGCATGGTCAGACTGTGTCCGTCAAATTCTGTATACGTCGCACTGAGCGCACCGACTAATTGCACGACTTTGGCTGGTATTTGTCGTGGTATTTCAAAGGCATCCACAACGGCGCTAATCGCCGTTCCCCATGCAAGACCAATAATCATGTTTGGCTCAAGGAACTCCTTAAGCGCCCTTGCACCTGCCATCCCCAAGTGTTCTTGAAGATTGTGGTTTGAGAAAGCCTGATCTTGTGTCACGACTGCCTTCTTTAAGCCGAAGACCTCAACCAATTGCTTCTCCAAAGTTGGATCCGAACGCGAATCCCGATGGATACGTATTTCGACAATCCCGCTTTCACGAGCTTCCTTCAACATACGTGAAATCATTGAGCGTGTCACTCCGATGACCCGGGCTATCTCGGTCTGGTCCTTCCCTACAACGTAATACAGTTCAGCCACTTCGGCTAGAAGGCTGACACGATCATTGCTTTTTCGCATTTCCTGCATAGGCTATCCTCAAAGGCAGAGTAAATTGCTCTACTGCAGTAAGGGATTCTTAGCACATTCGTCACATTGCATAAAAATCAATTCTATAGAGCAGATATGAAATCACCGGATTTCATCAAGGATTAACTGCATAAATGATTCAATCTCAGCAGCCGTCCCAAAGCTTAAAGCCTTTTCTGTAATTTGGCACGATTTTTCAGCATCCAGTTTGCCAATGAGAAACTTGGCCTCTGGGATCGCACGCGGACCCATGCTGAATTCATCCAGCCCCATGCCAAGCAAGACCGGGATGGCTTTTGGCATACCGGCTAATTCTCCACACATCCCTACCCATTTGCCCTTGCTATGCGCCAAGTCGATGGTCTGTTTGATCAGTCTAAGTAAAGAGGGATGCAGGGGTTGATATAGCGCGAAAATCGCTGCATTGCCACGGTCCACTGCTAGCGTGTATTGGGTCAGGTCATTCGTGCCGAGGCTGAAGAAATCAGATGCCTCCGCGAGCACATCTATCAGCACAGCAGCGGCAGGTGTTTCCACCATGATACCGATTGGTACATCCTGGGCGAAAGGACGGTGCTCAGCTTCCAGCTCTTTTTCCACTTCCTCAACCACCTTTCGTGCCTGGCGAGGTTCGTCGAGGTCAACGATCATCGGGAACATAATACGTGCCTGGTAACCCTCTGTCGCACGTAGGATAGCGCGTAATTGGGTCTTGAACAACTCCAGCCTATCCAAACTGATACGAATGGCGCGCCAGCCAAGGAAAGGGTTCATTTCAGTTGGAAACAGCATGTAGGAGGGCGGTTTATCCCCGCCGATATCCAGGGTACGCACGATGACCGGTCGGTGCCCCAAAACCTCGAAGATTTGACGGTAGATGTTGTACTGCTTCTCTTCAGTAGGAGGCTGCGTTTCGTCGAGGTAGAGAAACTCCGTCCGCAGCAGCCCCACACCCTCCGCGCCGTATTTAACAGCGTCGTGTGCAGAAGCGAGGTCGCCGATGTTGGCTGCAACCTCCACGCGTATATCATCAGCAGTTTCAGCGGGTTTCGTGGCAATCGAACGAATTTGCTGTATACGATTCTCTCGTTCGTCCTTCTTTTTACGATAAATCTCAACTGTGGAGGCTGAAGGATTAATAAACAGAATTCCTGCCTGTCCATCGAGGACAAGAGGCGTTCCGGCAGGTATGGACTCCACCAAGTCGTCACCAAGGGCAACAATGGCTGGAAACCCGAGGTTGCGCGCAAGGATAGCGCTGTGAGAAGTGAGTCCGCCTGCAACTGTGCAGAATCCCTGGGTCAGTTCAGGATTAAGACTAGCAGTGTCCGATGGGGTCAGGTCGTGAGCAATGACAATTGAGGGAGTATCCATGCTGCTCAGCGCACAATCAGGCAGGCTAAGAAGAATGCGCAAAATGCGTCGTCCAACATCCCTCATATCCATGGCACGTGCAGCGAACATCTCATTCGTCATGCCGGCTAGCATGTTTGCCAGATCCTTGGCAGCATTTATCACTGCCTGCTCAACGATCTGCCCACCTTCCACCTCTTTACGGATTCTTTTCAGAAAAGCTGGATCGTCCAGGATCATTAGATGTGCATCGAAGATAGCGGCTTCCTTTTCGCCAATTCGCTCGACCATCAGATTTCTTAGTTCATTTCGCGCCTGAACAAGTGCGGCGTTGAACAGCGCAAGTTCCAATTCATTCGTTTCAGGTTTTCTCTTGGGAACTGTTAGATCGGGAGGAACATAACAATAAGCTGATCCAATGGCAATTCCGTCGCTAGCAGCCACGCCTCGAAGCTGACTTTCATTCGCGACCAGTCCCATGGTTATGCTTCACCAAAGTTAGACTGCACCAAATCGGTCAGGCATTGGATCGCTTGCCCGGCATCTGATCCCTCGGCGCGAATCTGGATCTCATGGCTTTTGACCACGCCTGGAGTCAATATCATTATGATGCTCTTGGCATCCACCGCGTTACCGCCCTCGGTTATGTTGCGCACGGTGATCTCCGATTCGAATTTATTGGCGGCTCGCACAAAGACAGACGCGGGTCGGGCGTGCAGACCCGCTTCATGCGTGACGATCAACTTTTCTTCTGCCATGATCATCCTCTAGCCACCTGACACTTTAACAAAAGCATAGTTGATCGGCGAGATCAAATCGGTTAAAGTAGTTCTTTCCACAGAATGCACAAACCGGAGATGACCAATGCCGACCAACAAGCTCTATCATACATGGTTTCAGCGGATTCAGGAATTGCGCCCTGGACAACGAATTACCCAAATTTTGACCTGATCCCGCAGCCCCGCTTCCTTTGCTGCTTCGATCGTCTGCTTCATGGAAGGCGTGGTTGTCGTGAGCAAAGCAGAGAGCGCCAAGATATCAGGCTTATCCGATTTGATAACAACGATGAAAGTCTCCGAGGAGATGTCGGTCCCAAGATCTTTGATTTCATAGCCGGCGCCTTCCAGCATTAAAGCCACCAGGTTCTTGCCGATGTTGTGCAAGTCTCCTTTGATTGTGCCAATGACCACCTTACCGCTTGATTGAGCATTCCCCTGTTGCAGATGCGGTTTGAGCAGCGCCATCCCGTCCTGCTTCGCGCGAGCAGAGATGAGCATCTCAGGCGCGTAGAAATCCCCAGCCTCAAAGCGCTAGCCGATTTTGCGCACCGCATCAATCATGCCTTCATTGAAAATCTGGTTGGGGTCCAGCCCGGCGCCTAAGGCAACCTGAATGTTCTCTTTTACCGCGTCCGCTTCACCAGTCAGGATAGCATCGTAAATATCTTGGATTATTTCTTCCATGACTGACCTTTTTATTTGTAGTTGTTTGAGTTACCTTCTTGACAACTTCACCACTTCTGGAAGCACTGCGATTAGCCAGTCTAGATCGTCTTGAATCGTGGGAAATCCCATGGAAATGCGCAGTGTCCCTTCGACCTGCTCGATAGGTAGACCCATCGCAGACAGCACATGAGACGGTTCAATAGACTTGGTCGTACAAGCCGATCCAAGTGAAACCGCGATACCCTTGTTGTTCAAACGGAGCAGCATCATCTCCCCGTCTGCGCCAGGAAAGCTGATTGAAAGCACATGCGGGGCGACCTGTTTCTCAGGTCCATTAACAATCATGCCTGGTATTCTCTGGGCAAGTTGATCAATCACCTGGGCGCGCAGGGAGGCAAGGCGCATCTGTTGTTCCTGCCGATGTTCACAAACCAGTTGCATTGCTGCGCCCATACCAGCGATGCCAGGCACATTTTCGGTTCCCGCCCTTATAGAGCCCTCCTGCGGTCCGCCGTAGATCTGTGGTTGTAACTCGATTCCAGACCGAACGTAGAGCACCCCAATTCCTTTGGGTCCATAAATCTTATGTCCGGACAACGAAAGCAAGTCCACGTTCAAGCTGTCTACATTCCATCCCGGCAAGCCCATCCCTTGAACAGCGTCCGTGTGCATGAGCACACCAGTCTCATGAGCCATCCGCCCGATTTCAGCCACCGGCTGAATGGCGCCTACCTCATTGTTCACCAGCATAATTGACACGAGTTTTGTATCTGGACGGATGGCTTTCCGGACCTGTTCAGGATCGACTCTTCCCGTGCGATCCACTGGCAGCAGGGTCACTGAGTAACCTTCTTGCGCAAGTTTCTCAGCAGCATGCAGAATGGCATGATGCTCAACCGCTGAAGTGATCAGGTGGGCGTTCTTCGGGGCGAACTGGTGAAGTATTCCGAACAACGCCAGGTTGTTAGATTCGGTAGCGCCACTCGTGAAATGTACCTCGTCAGACTGGCAACCAATTCCGGAAGCTGTATTCTGCCGTGAAATCTGGATCAATTCTGCTGCACGGCGACCTGCCCAGTGCATGCTGGATGGATTACCAAAATCATCATCCAGCGTCGCTTTCATAGCCAAGCGGACATCGGGGTGGACTGGCGTTGTGGCGCAGTAATCCAGATAAAATCGTTGGTTCACAGGGTTATCCACGGGAAGTCCCTGGCACGTGCCGGCTGCTTACAAATGGTAATCAGCCCGAACTTGCCTCAAGATTCTCTCGATGGTTTCCGCATGATTTATATCCGCCAACAAAAGCTTGATGGTCAGCACCGGGCATTCCACCTCAGATTCCGTGAAGGCGGGCAGCAGTTGAAGGATGAGATTGGCAGCCGGTGGTTGGTTGAAGTTATCCCAGACGCTGTGGGTAGTCACATGGCAAGGGTACCCAGCAGCAGACAATCTTTCAGTCAGATATTCGGCTACCATCACCATCCGGTTGCCGCACCAGCCTCCCACCACGCACACATGATAATTTGTCATTCCAGTCTTCATCTTCTTGCGTTAGAGGGGAGCTCCCTTTCTTTCACAGCGATGGGAGCTCCCTTGACAATTAAACTATTCGTTGCATTCTATCTGCCGAAGCCAAACAGCATAAATACATGTTGGATAATGGTCCCGAGGATATCGCCGCCCATGTCCCAACTGCTCAACTGGAGTCCCTGGGCGATTTGATCGCTGTATAAACCCATCATTTGGTAGGTTTTGGTGTGGTTCTCTACCATTAGGGTTGAGAAGAACATGAAGGGAATGCTGTAGATCAGCAGGACGATCAAGGTCTTGATCACATTGCCTTTGGTATAGGGCACGATCGCGCCAGCCCAAAATGGGACAACGGCAAGACTGGCAATTGGCAGCATCTTCACCCCGGGAATGGCAGCAGCAATCAAAACAGCCAGCGGGAAGAAAATGATGGATGACGCCATCACAGCCGGGTGACCCAGTAGTACGGCGCAATCCACAGCCACGAAGATCTCGCGGTCCTTGAAACGGGTCTTCATGAACTGGACGATAGACATTGTAATCGGAATCAAGCCTTCCGAGATGATCGAGACCATGCGGGGCAGAATGACCATCATGGTCGCGGTGCTCATGCTCAGGCCGAGGATCTTGGTGAGGCCGAAATCAGGCGTGGTCGTGCCATAGGCAAAGATGCCGATTATGAAACCGAGCACGAAGCCTAATACAACCGGTTCTCCAATCAACCCCATGCGCTTCTTGATGCCTTCAGGAGAGGCGTCCCAGTCCTTCAAACCGGGGATTCGATCGAGCAGCCATACGATCGGTATGGCGATCAGACTGGCTTGGACGGTCGTGCCACAGGGTACGCCGATGCCTGGCATATCGTTGAATTCCTGGTACCTCTTAGCTGTCAGGTCGCTCATCAAACTGCCCAGAGCGAGGTAGATGACAGCGGCAAGAACGCCCAGAGCCACGTTGCCGGTCAGCGCCCAGACGAAACCACCCAGCGCAGAGCCATGCCAGTAGGACCATACATCGGTCCAGATGGTCTTGGTGAGTTTGAGCACGACCATGATCACGTTGACAAGGATGATCGCCAGGATCACACCCGCAACACCAGGCCAACCCCAGGCGATGCCTGCGTCCGACCAGTTCACATCAACGATAGCCTTGGCAATTCCCATCCGATCAGCCAGTGCCTGTACAGCCGGCTGTAGGGCGCCGACTATCAGATCGACTACCAGGAAGAGACCGGCGAGACCGACGCCTGTGGTGAGACCGCCACGCACCGCCTTGGCAAACCCAACACGGAACACCAGACCGAGAATGATTAGAATGATCGGCACGATGACGGTTGAGCCAAGTCCGAGAAACCACGCAATTCCATCTGAAATAAATGACATTGGATATTCTCCTCTTAGAAAAGATTAATGGATTATTTACTCCACCTTCTTCACCTGTTCCACGATTTTATCCAGGAGGGCATCCTTTTCCTCCTGGGTTCCGATCAGGAAAGGCATACCCTGGAATACAGGGAGATTAAAAGTACGGAATATTTTCATCATGGAAACGATTATGATGAGATCAGAGCGGGTCAGGTAGCCATCAAGATCGGCCATCAGGATCCGTTTTACCTCAACGTCCGCGAATCCTTCCTTCGCCATTCTTTCCTTGATTGAATCTTCGGCGATGGCGGATGTATTAATTCCAGCGCCACAGGCTACTATGATGAGTTTTCCCATGCTTATTAGACACCACCTTTCTGGAAATACGATAGTCGACTATCTTGCGTACGAATGAGGTGTTCAGCGGTTGTTCTCTTCTTGCTCCTCCTTCCTAAGACCTTTCTCATCCCTAAGCTGCCTCATTCAGGCGGAGCTCTCGCCCGAGCCAGGCTACAACTGCTTCGGGGGTAGATTGGTCTCTAAGGCTCTGAAGTTTTTCCTGTTTTCCGAAGAGGCTGGCCAGGTTTCGCAGGGTTTCTACCTGTTCAACAGGCTCGCGGTTAGCTAGCATGATGACAATGTGAACTTGAAGATTCTCATCTGGATCACCCATATTCTTGAAGGTGACCGGGGTCTTCAAAATAGCCAGCGCCAAGGCGGATTGACGCACGTCTACCGCGTCGGCATGGGGAAATGCTATGCAAAATGGTTTGGTCGGCAGCCCGGTGGGATGATGCAGTTCACGCTCGCAGGTCCGTTTACCATAGTCCACTGTGACCAATCCCTGCTCGAAAAGTTTTCCAGCCAGGAGATTGATCACAGCCATGGAGTCTTCGGTGACACAATCTAAGATGACAAGGGTCTCGCTAACAACCAGCATTGAGTCACTCCTGCGATTGGGTGGTGCGCTGCCCATATTGGTTGAAGTAATAAACAAAAGACGCCATGGCTTGAGCGTCGTTTAGGTAACAAGGTGTCCCAATAGATTTTGAAATGACATATGTGTGAGCAGCTTCCTCGAGGGTTACTGCGCGCTCGAGAGCATGCGCCAGTGATGCGCCAACAGTGATAACACCATGATTGCCAAGCAGAACTGCAAACCCCTCACCCAGGATCTCAACGGGAAGGGAGGCAAACTCGGGATCATCTACAGAACGATAAGGAGTCACCGATACTGACCTGCCGAACCAGTCAGCCATGGTCTCGGTCACCACAGGAATGGGCTGACCAGCTACTGCGAAGGCAGTCGCATAGGGTGAATGGGTGTGGACCACAGCTTGCAAGTCCGGGCGGGCACGCAAAAGACTAGTCCACAGGTTCAATGCGACCGACGGGCGATATTTCCCTTCCACAGGCTTCATGTCGATATCTGTGACAACCATGTCTTCAGGCGATAATTTTTCATAGGGGAGTCCGCTGGGCGTGACTACCACGTATCCCGTTTGAGAGTCGCGGGCACAGACCGTTCCACCAGCCATCCAGACCAGCCCGTATTGAGATAGAAGATTGGCAGTTCTAAGGACTTCCGTGCGCAAGAGTTCGAGTTGCATGGCTTATAGGGGGTAAAATCCAAGTTCCTGGCCGGCCTGGAAGAAAGCCAGCATGTTCTCAGGCGGGATGTCGTTGCTAAAGTTATGCGCCGGCGCCAGGATGTACCCGCCACCCTCACCCATCTGCTCGATACGAAGCCGGACTTCCCGCCTGACATCCTCAATCGACCCCTGGGTGAGCACCTTCTTCACATCCACTCCGCCCTGGAAGGTCATGTCGTTACCGAAGTCCTTCTTCAGTCCGACCGGATCCATTCCGGGCAGGTGTGCCTCAATCGGGTTAAGCACTTCGAACCCTGATTCGATCAGGTCGGGTATGAACTTGCGAATGGCGCCGTCGCAGTGCAGCAATACTCTGGCTTTCGGCGCTTTGCGTTTGATCAGGTCGATGGTCCTGCGATAGCGTGGTTTGAGGAATTTTCGGTAGATCTCCGGATTGAACATCGGGCCCACATTGGTGCCGTAATCGTCAGCAATTTCCACAATCTGGACATAAGGCCCGACCACACCCAGAAAGGCGTCGTAGAAACCGTCCAGGACTTCAGCCAGTTTACCCACCAGGTGGTCGAATAGGTGTGTATCGGATACGGTCAATAGTAAGGCGTTCTCCATGCCTACCATGAGGCGAGTCATCTCCCACAGGTTGCCATATACGGGCCGATGGGCAGCGAGGGCAAAGTCGGTGCTGCTGTAGAGATGCTCCACTTCTTCTTTGAGTCCCACCAACCGGTCCGGGTCGTAGGGGTCTGGCCAGGGGAATTTCTCAATCGATTCGATGCTCAGATCCCGACCAAGCGGCGCGCCCGCCAGATCGTAATAGCCTGACATCAAACGATGCTTCAGCCCCCATTCGTCCACAAATTCTTGGAAGCCGGGATCCACCGGGTTGGCGATGTAGCTCCTAGGGGGGCGAATATGAATAAAGCGGAAATCTGTTTTGAGTTGTTCGAGCAGAGGGTTGTAATCGGGGGTTGTATAGAAACCAACCAGAGTCCGGCGAGGCACATCCTTGAAGCCAAAGTGGTCTCGGAGCAGTTGATAACGTTGTTCTGTTAGATGATTAGCCGAACCACCGAGGGTCACGGGGACACGATCCGGCTCTCTGTGATTCAGGGTTGCTTCGACTCTCTGGCGTGGAGTCATGGACTCGGGCATAATCAGACTTCCTCCGGTACTCACGATTATGGTCGATGTTCATAATTGTGAATTATAGAGAAATTCCTCACGTTTGTCAACATTTACTCATAAATGTTAACACTCAGCCGGAAGAAGGTTGCGCGATTTTCAGTCTATTCAGCGGATAATTCCGGAAGGATGGCAATTTTGATGGCGTCGCCTGCCGCCATAAGCCTAAAGGCTTCCTGGAGCATCTCAAGCGGCAGCCGGTCTGAAATCAAGGGTCGTACTTGAATTACCCGGTTCGTAATCAGGTCAAACGCTTCTTTGGAATCCAGGGTTGTACCGCCGTGCAGATTGAAAAGAGTGATTTCTCCGTAATGGACTCTGGCGGCGTTCACTTCGACTGTCGTCCCGCCAGGCAGCCCACCAAACCATAACACTCTCCCGCCCTTGCGAACTGCCTCGATGGACGTCTCCCAGGCGGATTTGGTCCCTGCGCATTCAATGACCACATCCGCGCCATGCCCATCGGTGAGGTCTCGCACTGCCTGGATAAAATCCCTTGAGCGTGTATTGATCACCGTCGTTGCGCCCAATTGGCGAGCAATCTCAAGTCGCATGTCGCTATGACCTGCGGCAATAACCTGCGCTGCTCCGGCTCGAAGCGCCAGCTGCTGATGCATCAATCCAACTGGTCCGCCTGCGCCGAGGATCGCCACCCTTTCACCAGGTTGAATCCCAATGCGCCGCTGTCCGTGGACCACGGTGGTTAACGGTTCAACCAGTGCGGCTTCTTCGTACGATATTTCGGGGGATATTTCAAAAGTTGTCCGGCGAACGATCGGCTCTGGAACGATCATGTAATCGGAGAAAGCGCCAAAATTATAAATCAGGTTTTCGCACAAGTTTCCCTGTCCGCGGCTGCAGAAGAAGCACTGACCGCATTCTGCGAACACATTTGCCGTAACGCGCATCCCGGGGCGAAAAGCCTCCACCCCATCACCTGCCTCGATCACGTCGCCGCCAAATTCATGCCCGAACGCAAATGGCGGCGGAAATTTCGGATGCCCTCGTCGGAAAGTTTTCAGGTCAGTCCCGCAGGTAACTGCCGCCTTGACCTTGACGAGCAACTCCCCCCTGCCTGGTCGAGGGACAGGCACCTGGCGTAATTCAATCTGTTCGGGTCCAAGGTATACAAAGGAACGCATTTTATTTATCGGCACAGGGAATCCCTTCGGACAATACGTGATTGAATGAGCGCCTTGCCAGAGATACAATTTTCACATAAGTGATATTATACTCGCATATGTGAACATGAATAAGTCATGCCAAAAATTCAGCTCGCCCTGGACACTCTTAGCGCGGAGACAGCGCTTGAGCTTGCCCGGATAGTAACCCCCTATGTGGATATCCTCGAAGCCGGCACACCTCTGATAGAAAGCGCAGGCATTGGCATTGTTTCTCGCCTCAAAATCCCCCACCTGAATAAGCTTGTACTGGGTGACCCGAAGTCGAGCGATGTCGGGACTTATGAAGCCGGGGTGGCTTTTGCTGCTGGTGCAGACATCGTCACCACGCAGGGCATCACCACACTGGCTACCATCGCTGAAGTGCAACGAGAAGCTGACAAATGGAAACGCAGGGTGGAGGTGGATTGCCCGGTGGACGGCCTGCGTGAAATAACAGTATTTGGCATCAACCTGGTGCTCTAACCGCAGCATCGACCAGGGGCTGCGAGAAGGTGCATTGTGGGACGATAATGCATGCCAGACTGTCCGCGAGATGTGCGCGCCGGGCGTTGGTGTGGCTGTCGCTGGCGGACTCACCTTCGCGCTGCTTAATAAACTGGCTGGGATTCCAATAACGGTTTGGTCATCAGTCGCGGTATCACCAGTCAGCCGGATCCCGCACAAGCAGCTAAAGCTGTTTTCGAATGGCTCAGGGACCTTTACCCGGATAGAAATGATACAGATTAGCGCCTCCTTGTTGGCGTCTGATCTGGCTTGCCTGGGAGAGAAAGTCCGGCGAGCGGATCAAGCCGGAGTCGATTCTTTCCATATCGATCTGATGGATGGACATTATGTCTTTAACTTGGCTTTCTCGCCGGACTATCTTGCTATACTGTGAGCTTACACATCCCTGCCTTTTATTGTGCACCTCGAACTTGATAATCCGGACTTAATGTTGGAGAATTTCCTCCTAATAAACGCGGATTTGATCACTGTCTGTTTGGACACTCTGCCCGACCCAGTCATGACCATTGCCCGCATCCGCAAGAGGGGAGCACTGGTTGGCATCAGCATCAACCCCGGTGACCAACTATTGCAGGTGAGGGACGTGCTACCGTCAATCGATATGCTCATTTTACGGGGAGTCCATTCGGGTTTCGGAGGATAACCGATTCTGGCGGGTACCGCGAAGCGTGTCGCTGGAGCAGCCTGCATGCGAGACCGGTTAGGTTTATCAGTAGCAATCGCGGTAGGTGGAGGGATAAACGCACATAATGCCTCTGAACTGATCAGCACAGGGACGGATGTCCTGATCATGGGAACGGCATTGTTCAGATCCGCCGATATATTCCGAATGGTAAAAGAGATTAAGGAGTCAGTTTCAAATCGACTTCACCGCTGACGGTATAGACTTGGAGCAGACCATCCCCATTCCCTAATTGCCCTGTGCATCCTGCCCCGTCCTGGATCAAACCTGGTACAACGCAATCGACGACTCCGGTGGTAGTCTTAACCAACACATCGACGTTTGATGCCGGATCCAGCCGGATCTCAACGGGACCATGATCCGTTTCAAACTCAATCTTATCAAAGGCGTCCAAAAGACCCTCATAGCAGATAGTTCCCATGATCGTGGACGCGATGACCTCACCGGAAACATCGTTTAGGTTTATTAAACCGTAATTACCCGGGAGGTGAAATTCACCCGTGCTGGATTCGATAAGGACATCGCCGCGATTGGCTCTCACGACAGCCTGGCCTTGCATGTTTTCAATCTTGATATTCCCTGCCGCGGAAGTGACATCCAGGCTACCTGAGAAGTCCTTAACAACCAATTCTGCTCCATACGTATTAAGGATGATCTGAGAACCGGAAGGAACCTTCAACTCAATATTGATCACGCTTGAAGGGTTGTCTGCATCAATGTATAATCCTCCAGATTTAAGCGCAGTTAAGGGCTGTTCCGGATTCAATGACCTTACCGAACCGCTCAAGGTAACTTTTCCGCTTGTACCATTTGAAATGTTAATTCGGCCGTTCCTTGCATGAATTGTTATCGGTATGTCAGTCTCAAATGGATATGTCTGCAAATTGAGAGTCTTCTCCTCACCTCCTCCAGAACAGGAAGTTAATAACAACATAACAAACAAAAATCCAAAAATGTTCTTAGAATAAACCCCGATATCGGACATGGCAATGCACAATCTTTTATTTCAGAAGTTAAACCAAGGGAAATCGATCATCTGCTTCGATTTGGACGGGGCACTGCTGATTGACCGCGATGAAATCCACCTGGTCGATCGAAAGATCCTAGGAACCGAACACGATGTCGCCATTTTTATCCCAACATCAGGGAGAATCCTGGAATCCATCAAGAGAACATTTCGCCGGAACGAATTATCATCCATTCGACCCAACAATCCACGCTAACCTTATACAATACCTTCGCCAAAAATAACGTAAGCAGATAGGGCTTTTTGTAGTAGAGTTTAAGTCCGCCAAGACCAAAACTCACCCAAAAAGCCCATGACAGACATTTTAGCACTTTTACAACCGATCCAAAATAGCGTTTCCAAAACGACTTTGCGGCAATTGAGCCGGATCATCTTTGCGATGATCGCCATGACGGGCCGAGTAACCATGCTGGGTTTATCCCGCTGGACAGAGAAAGGTGGCAGCTACCGGACCATGCAGCGTTTCTTTTACACGATCATACCCTGGGCACAGGTGTTCTGGGCATTCTTTCGTGAGCATCTGCTAGATCGCCAGGACACCTATCTGCTGGCAGGAGATGAATGTGTGGTGACCAAAGCAGGCAAGCAGACCTACGGTTTGGATTACTTCTTCTCCAGTCTGCGGCAAAAAGCGGTTCCGGGTTTGTCCTTTTTCACCTTGTCTTTGGTGAGCACCAAACAGCGGCGCTCCTATCCAATCCGTGTGGAACAGATGATGCGCACCGAAGAAGAAAAAGCTGAAAGCCTGGCCAAAAAGCAGGCTAAGAGAACCAAACCCGCCCAACCAAAGCGGAAACCCGGACGACCCAAGGGCAGTCGTAACAAGAACAAGGCTGATGTGACGCTTAATCCAGAGTTGCAGCGTATCCAGAAAATGCTGCGAAGCTTTCTGGCGACCACCCAGGGCACAATCCACCTGACCTATCTGGTGCTGGACGGCCATTTTGGCAATCATCCAGCTTTTCACATGGTTCGCCAATGCGATTTGCACCTGGTTTCCAAGCTGCGCTACGATGCTGCTTTACACTTCGCCTATTCGGGTCCATCTCCCAAACGTGGTCCAACACCCAGACTGGGCGAGCCGGTGGATGTGCGCAAGATCCCGGACCAGTACCTGAAGGAAACCCAGATCGAAGATGGCTTCGACACCCGCACTTACCAGGTGTAGCTGCTCCACAAGGATTTCCCAGACCCTTTGAACGTGGTCATTTTGCTCAGAACCAACCTGGCATCCAAAGCCTGGGCCAATGTGATCCTGTTTTCCAGCGATTTGGAACTGCCTTACGACAAACTGATTGACTATTACAGCCTGAGATTCCAAACTAGCCACCTGACAGTTTGG
>MWTA01000096.1 GCA_002050125.1 Anaerolineae bacterium UTCFX2
TCCTTTTGGAACAGAGGGATCAGCTCACGATAGGCTTCACGCGGGGTGGTATAAGCCCCCAAGGTCAACTTCAGGCTGCCGCCCGGAGACGACGCTGTCTTTTCGGCGCCGCCAGCGCTTTGACCGCCACAGGCGGTCAGAACAACCGCCAGAACCAGCACGCAGACACAGGTTAGAAGATAGGTACAAGATTTGGGTTTCATCTTATCCTCCCGATTCTCCTTCTTAGAAAGAGTGTATCGCACGGCTGTGACAGGGGTAATGATGGACTCGTTATATTCCTGTGACAAATTGCGGGTTAACTTCGTATTAGAAATTTTCCACCAAACGGCGGGTTTCTTGACGTCTGTTTCTCAGCGTGGTATCATCTTAACTCGAAAATTAGCACTCTCGCATCGAGAGTGCTAAAAATTAGACGAATATGGAAACTGAACTTACCGAAAGACAGAAACTCGTCCTGGCGCTGGTGATCCGGGATTATATCGAGACCGCCCAACCGGTTGGTTCGGTTTCGCTTGTCGAGCGCTACAAACTGGATTTCAGCTCAGCCACCGTCCGCAACGACATGGTCACCCTGACCGAGCTGGACTATTTGCGCCAGCCTCACACCTCCGCCGGGCGCGTCCCCACCGAAGAAGGGTATCGCTATTTCGTGCGCCAGCTTATGGGTCACACCGATCTGCCGGCTCCCACCAAGCGCACCATCATCCACCAGTTCTATCAGGCGGGGGTCGATGTCGACCGATGGATGCATCTGGCAGCTTCAGTGTTGGCGCACCAGGCACAGGCTGCCTCGCTGATCACCGCGCCTCACCCGGAACGCGTCGTCTTCAAGCACCTCGAGTTGATCCGCACCCATGGGCGTCAGGTCCTCATGGTGCTGGTCCTTTCCGGCGGCGAAGTAAACCAGCAGATGCTCAGCCTGGCTGAGCCGGTTTCGCAAGACCAACTCAGCGCCGTAGCCCAGAGAATCAACCAGAATTGCGCGGGGTTGGCTGTAACCGCCATCGAAGGGCTCAAGCAGCCCTCCGACGCCCTCGAACAGGATATCTTGAAGCTGGTTACCACCGAAATGCAGCGCTCCATCCGGGTCGTCGCCGGCGAACTCTACCGCGACGGTCTGACCCACGTGCTGGCAGAGCCTGAATTTGGCGAGAGGGCGTTTGCTCGGCGGGCGCTGCGGCTGCTCGAAGAGCGCCCCCTCTTGGAAGATCTGCTCTCGCGCACCGTGCTCACCGATGACCCTGGCGGCGTCCAAGTCCTGATCGGCGGGGAAGGCACCTGGGAAGAGCTGCGTGAATGCTCGGTTGTGTTGGCGCGCTACGGCGCGCCCGGGCTCGCTACCGGCACCCTGGGAGTCTTGGGACCGATGCGCATGCCCTACGGTCGCACCATCTCAACCGTCCGCTTCATGGCTGGCTTGCTGAGCGACCTGGTGGAAGACATGCTGACCGAAGATTGAGCAATGCCGCGGCATTGGCAGAAAAATTGCACATCTCTGTTTAACCTGAATATTGATTATCGAATGGCAGGAATAACCGAATGGTAGGAAGTACAATGAAAAAAGACGAGAAGAAAGGTATCAGAACCCCGGAAGAAGAATTGGAGATCGGGGTTCCAGAACAAGCCAGCCTGGAAGAGGCGCCATCCCTGGCGGTCGAGACCCTGCAGCGCGAGCTCGATCTGGCGCGCTCCAAAGCCAATGAGTACCTGGACGGCTGGCAGCGTTCCAGAGCCGAGTTCACCAACTATAAGAAGCGCGTCGACCGCGAACTGCAGCAGGCGTATCAGACTGCCGCCGGTTCGGTTATCCGTGACTTTCTGAGCATTGTCGACGACTTGGAGCGCGCCTTAAAAAACCCTCCGGTTGAGGGCGATGGCGCAGCCTGGGCTGCCGGCATAGAATTGATCCACCGCAAACTGCTCACGATCATGAAGAACGAAGGTGTAGCGCCCATCCAGGCTGAAGGGGCGCCCTTTGACCCCAACTTCCACGAAGCGGTCGCCTCTGATGAGAGCGGCGAACACGAGAGCGGTCAGGTCATCGAGGTGCTCCAGCAAGGTTACATGCTGGGAGACAAGGTCCTGCGCCCAGCCCGGGTGCGGGTGGCGCGTTGAGCTTTTATACTTCTAATTTTCTGCTGTTTTTCATACTACTGGAGGCATAATCATGGGAAAAATCATTGGAATCGACCTCGGAACAACCAACTCCGTCGTGGCAGTCATGGAAGCCGGCGAACCGGCTGTGATCCCCTCGGCGGAAGGCGAACGGCTGATCCCCTCCGTCGTGGCGGTCAATAAGAACCACGAACGCCTGACCGGACGAGTCGCCCGCAACCAGTCCGTCGTGAACCCTGAAAACACCATTTTCTCGATCAAACGCTTCATGGGGCGCAAATACAAGGACCCCGAAGTTCAGCGCGCCCTGGCGCGGGTTCCCTATAAAGTGACCGAAGCGCCAAATGGAGACATCCGGGTCGTCTTGGACGGCAAAGAGTACTCGCCGCCCGAAATCTCGGCAATGATCTTGAGCAAGTTAAAATCTGACGCCGAGGCTTACCTGGGCGGTCCAGTCACCCAGGCGGTGATCACCGTCCCGGCGTATTTCAACGATGCGCAGCGCAACGCGACAAAAGACTCCGGCAAGATCGCCGGTCTGGAGGTCCTGCGCATCATCAACGAACCCACCGCTTCCTCGCTGGCTTACGGACTCGACAAAAAGAAAGACGAGATCATTGCCGTCTACGACCTGGGCGGCGGCACCTTCGATATCTCGATCCTGGACGTGGGCGATGGCGTCTTCCAGGTGCGTTCCACCAGCGGCGACACTTTCCTGGGCGGGGACGACTTCGACGTACGCATCATCGATTTCATCGCCGAAGAGTTTCAGCGCGAAAACGGGATCGACCTGCGCAAAGACCGCCAATCCCTCCAGCGCCTTAAAGAAGCGGCTGAGAAAGCCAAGATCGAGCTTTCTTCCCTCATGCAGACCGAGATCAATCTGCCCTATATCACCGCCGACGCCAGCGGTCCCAAGCACCTGGTCATGCCCCTCACGCGCGCCAAGCTCGAACAGCTTACCGGCGATCTGATCCAGCGCTCACTCGATCCGGTTCGTCAGGCTTTGAAAGACGCCGGGGTTGAAGCCAGCCAAATTAGCGAGGTCGTCATGGTTGGCGGGATGACGCGCATGCCCGCCGTTCAGGAAGCCGTGCGCAAGCTCTTCATGAAGGACCCGCACAAAGGCGTTAACCCAGATGAAGTTGTGGCAATCGGCGCAGCCATTCAAGCCGGCGTGCTGGGCGGCGAGGTCAAAGACATCCTGCTGCTGGACGTGACCCCGCTCACCCTGTCGGTCGAAACGCTCGGCGGCGTGGCTACCGCGCTGATCGAGCGCAACACCACCATCCCGACGCGCAAGAGCCAGGTCTTCTCCACCGCCAGCGACATGCAGTCGCAGGTCGAGATCCACGTCTTGCAAGGCGAACGCCCGCTGGCTGCCGACAACAAGTCGCTCGGGCGCTTCAACCTGGACGGCATTCCGCCCGCCCCGCGCGGCATCCCCCAGATCGAAGTCACGTTCGACATCGACGCCAACGGTATCTTGAACGTCACCGCGCAGGATAAAGCCACCGGACGCAGCCAGCATATTACGATCACCGCTTCTTCGGGTCTCTCCGAATCCGAGGTAGAAAAGATGCGTCGGGACGCCGAGCAGCACGCCGACGAAGACCGCCGGCGCAAAGACCTGATCGAAATCCGCAACAACGCCGACAGCACGGTCTACTCGGCTGAAAAGACCCTCAAGGACCTGGGCGACAAGATCCCGGGCGAATTGAAATCGCAGGTCGAAGACAAGGTCGCCCGCGTGCGCGAAGTGATCACCGGCGAAGACCCCGAGGTTATTCGCACCCGCCTGGAGGAACTCAACCAGGTTCTACAGCAGGTCGGTGCGGCTGCCTACCAGCAGCCCGAGCCTCAACCGGAAGCGCCCGGATCTGATCCGGGCGCCAGCGAGCCTGGCTCGCAAAACGGCGAAGACGTTGTGGACGGCGAATTCCGCAGCGCCTGACCCCGAGCTATTCTCCGTAGGCGGACGCTGAACATTTGCGATCGTATCGCTAATTTCAAGGACCTAACGACGTCCGGGTACTCCCGCATCTGAACGTCCACCTGTTAACGTTATGGCTCAGAGAGACTATTACGAAATACTGGGAGTGCCCCGCAGCGCTTCGAATGAGGACCTGAAAACCGCGTTCCGCAAACTGGCGCGCCAGTACCATCCGGATGTCAGCGATTCTGCCGACGCCGAAGAACAGTTTAAGGAAGCCAACGAAGCCTACGCGGTGCTCTCGGATCCGGAAAAGCGCGCCGCCTACGACCGTTTCGGTCACGCCGGCGTGCGCGGGGTCGGGGGCGCGCCCGATTTCACGGTCGATTTCGACTTCGCCGATATTTTCGGCGACCTGTTCGGGTTCGGCGGTTTCGGGCGCGCTTCGGCGCGGGCGCGTAACGCCCCGCGGCGCGGCGCCGACTTGCAGCACCGCCTCGACCTGACCTTCGAAGAGGCGGTCTTCGGCGTCGAAAAAGAGATCGAAATCGTGCGCGATGAGGTCTGCACCACCTGCGGCGGCAGCGGCGCAAAGCCTGGCACCACGCCCACCCGCTGCACTCAGTGCAACGGCTCCGGCGAGGTGCGCCAGGTGCGTCAGACCATCCTCGGTTCGATGGTCCAGGTGGGGACCTGCCCTACCTGCCGCGGTCAAGGCACAACGATCAGTTCGCCCTGTCCAACTTGCCACGGGCGCGGCTTGGAGCGCAAGACCCGCCGCAAGGTGGTCGATATCCCCGCCGGGGTAGACAGCGGCACCCAAATCCGCTTATCCGGCGAGGGTCAGCCCGGCGAGAACGGCGGTCCGAACGGGCACCTCTACATTGCCGTCCAGGTCAAACCGCACAAATTCTTCCGCCGCCGCGATTACGACATCCTGCTCGACCTCAATATCAACGTCGCCCAGGCGACCCTGGGCGCCGACGTTGAAATCCCCACCGTCGACGGTCCCGCCAAGCTAAACATTCCGTCCGGCACCCAGCCCGGCAAAGTGTTGACCCTCAAAGGCAAGGGCGTGCCGCGCTTGCGCGGTTCGGGGCGCGGCGACCAGCACGTCATCATTAACGTCGAGATTCCCTCCCGCCTCAACGCCGAACAGCGCCAGATCTTCGAAGACCTGGCGCACAGCCTGGGCAGCGAGGTGCGCCCTACTGAGCGGGGCTTTTTGGACTGGCTCAAAGAAACCCTGAGCGGATGAGGCGCGCCCTGAAATGTCCGATTCCCAACTGCTCGAAATCTCTCTAGTCGTAGAGGACGAGCTGGTCGAGCCCGTTTCGGAGGTGCTGCGGCGCTATGTCAAAGGCGGCGTAGCGATCGAAAGCACCGCCGTGTCCGCCGGCGCCGAGGGCGAAAACGGACAGCCGGTCGGTCCGCTGCGCGTCTACGGTTACCTGCCCATAGATAATGCGCTGGAAGAGAAGCGTCGCAGCATCGAAGAAGCTCTCTGGTATCTGAGCCGCATCCGAACCCTGCCCGAGCCGTCCTACCGCACCCTGCGAGAAAGCGATTGGGCGGCTGCCTGGAAAAAACACTACCACCCCATCCCCATCGGACGGCGCCTGCTGATCGTCCCCGCCTGGATGGGACCGCCTGCCCAAGAGCGCATTCCGATTTTCATCGACCCGGGCATGGCTTTTGGCACCGGCACGCACCCCACTACTCAGCTCTGCCTGGCTGCAGTGGAAGATTTCTTTGAAGACCGCGATCCGAATGGCAGCCCAATGGACGTGATCGACATCGGCTGCGGCACCGGGGTGCTCTCCATCGCGGCTCTAAAGCTTGGCGCACGCCGCGCCCTGGGGCTGGATATCGACGCCGATGCGGTGCGCGCAGCGCGCGAAAACGTCCGCGCCAACCGGGTCGATGACCGGTTCGAACTCGAACTGGGTTCGCTGGACGAAGCGCTCGCCGGGAATTACTCCTTCCAGACTGCCGCGCTAGTGCTCGCCAACATTCTGGCTCCGGTGTGCATCCGTCTGCTGGAGGAAGGCTTGACGCGCCTGCTGGCTCCGGGCGGCAGGCTGGTGCTCTCCGGCATCTTAGACACCCAGGCGGCGGATGTTGAAGCCGCAGCCGTTAAAAACGGGCTGCGGCTGGCTGAAACGCTGCAAAACGCGGATTGGGTCGCGTTAGTCTTCGACGCTGCGGATCAGGGTTGAACCGGCACCGACCAGATCGTCCAATCCTTGTAAGGCGTCACCGTCCCCGCCTTCACATTGCCGGTGATAAAATCTACCCCAATTTTGATGCCCCCGGTGTAATGCTTTGACGCATCGAACTTCGTGATGAACTGGTCGTTGACAAAAAGCCACCCGTTGTCTTCGACCACATACAGGCGCACCTTATTTTCATCCCCTTTATCGGTCTTCAAATTATCGATTGTTCCTTCCGCTAAAATCTCCCCATCGGGACTGCCGATCGTGCGGGTGATCGCATAGCGTTTATCCGACAGCAAATAGAAGCGGAATTCTGTGTTCGCCTGGAAAAACCGAAAAATAATCCCGAAATCCCAGCCGTGCTCCTCAGCCGAATATGGCGCCACGAACGTCACCTCGGTGATAAAGTTTCTCAACCCCACACCGGAGCCAACCGTGTCAATATATTCGTCCACAGCATGCAGGATGTTGCCGCTCTTCGGTCCAAACTTGCGCTCCGCTTTTTGATCAAAAGCCGCCAGTTCTTCCATCACAGCAGCCCGGGTGACGCTTGCCGCGGATTTTGCGGTCGCCGTTTGCTGAACCGCCAGGGTCGCCGCATTCTGCGTCTGCTCAGCCTGCTGGGCAGATTTTGTCGCCTGGCTCCAGGTCTGGGTGGCGTTCAACTCAGCCTCGCTGGTGGCAGTGCGATCCACGCTGGGGAATGTTTCGCGCGACGGCGCGGTTTCGGACACTCCCGAACCGGCGCGGGCGGTCAGCGTCTTCTCCACCGGACCGACCAGCAGCGCGCGGGCGGTCAGCGTTTTTTCCACCGGATTTTTCGAGCCTCCCGAGAACAGGGCGAACAACCCGCCCCCCGCGACGACCAGGCACAGCGCCGCCAGCGCTGCCCCGCCGATCCCGATCAACAGCCAGTTGCGCCGCCCGCTCGCTGGTTTGGCTGCCGGGGGCGCGGGTAGAGGCAGCTCTGCTACAGCGGTCGTCGCCGGGAACTCCGTACTTTCCTCTGTGGTCTGCGCCGGCGGGACGGGCAGGCTCGCCGCCTCGCTCGGCGCGTACGCGGCTGTCTTCACCACGCTCGGGTCGTCCATCTCGGGCGCCACCACCACCGTCATCAGGCGCGCCGCCTCGCTTTGTTTTGTCAGCGCCTCTCTGGCGGCTTGCAGTTTCCTCAGGAGTTCGGTCACATTCGGGTAGCGTTTCGCCGGGTCCACCTCCATCGCCCGCTCGACCACATCGCTCAGTTTCAAGGGTATGCTCGGGTTGAGCGCGTGCGCTGACGGCATGTGTTCGCCCGCCATCCGGCGCACGCTTTCCAGCGGTTCGTGTCCGGTCAACAGGGCATACAGAGTGGCGCCCAGAGCGTAAATATCCGTGCGCGCGTCGGTTCCGCCGCGCCCGTACTGTTCGGGGGGCGCAAACCCGGGCGTGACGGCGCGAGCGCCCACTGTGGTTTTAAGGTGTTCGTCGAAGACTTTTACCAGTCCAAAATCCACCAGCATCGCCTTGCCTTTGGGCGTGATGCGGATGTTGGCTGGTTTGATATCCCGGTGTAACACCGGCGGGTCCTGGTTGTGCAAATATTCCAACGCCCCGGCGACCTGGATCATCCACTCCAGCGCTTCGTCTGCCGGCACGATCTCGCGCGTTTCGAGGATTTTTTCCAGGTCCTGCCCTTCCACAAAATCCATCACCAGATACTGCCCCTGCTCAGGGACAATGAAATGATCCGTGACCCGCGGCAAGTTCGGATACGAGAGGTTGGCAAGCACGCGCGCCTCGCGCATGAACTGGCGCTGAGACTCAGCCGAGGTCGCCAGGTTCTCTTTGATCGCGCAGGTGCGGTTCAGGTTGAGGTCGGTGGCTCGGTAAACCGAACCAAACCCGCCCTGACCCAGCGTTTCCTCGATCTCATAGCGGCTCTGCAGCACCCATTTGCCCGCCGAAGGCTTCTCCGGCTCCTGACCCTCTGTCTGGGGGCGGTTTTCGAGCGCGCCGCTTTCAGGCTGCGACTTCAGACCTGCCAGCAGCGGGGTCCCACACTCCGAACAGTATTGGGCGGTTCCCCGGTTTTTTGCATTGCACATTGGGCAGATAATCTCAGCCATATTTACCTCCCGCGAAGCAGTAGCATTCTATCACTCGTAGCAGAACTGATCCACCAGCCTGCCGTCTTTATCCTTCAGATAAGCGCAGTCGTAATCATCATTCCAAATCGGACCCGGCTTGTAATAGCTGAAACCGCAATGCACCGGCGCATACAGGTTGGTATAGATTCGACAGTACTGCTTCGGTCCCAGCACAAACCTGGGAAACACGAACAGGTGATTTTCATTGTCGCTGATCGACCAACCTTCGAGCTGCACCGGCTGCGAACCCGAGTTGAAAATCTCTACAAACTCATCCGGCTCCTGCCATTCCGTCCCCTGTGAGACCTTTACAACCACCAGCGGACCATAAGGCGAGACGGTAGCAGCCGGGGGTCTCAGCGTGCGGGTTGGGGTCGGTTCCGGACCCCACAGCCCCCGATCCGCCAGGATCGCGCCGTTTTGCGCCTCCTGGAAAAGCCTGTCACAATGGGTGTCGGGAGGCATGCTCAGCGCAACGGCGTATCCGCTGCGCACCAATTCGAGGTTGGCGAAACGCCCGTCTACCAGCACGTACCGCAGCAGCTCCGCCGCATCGTCCTTTGACACCCCTTCCAGCAGCAGCACTTGCTTCCCCTCCACAAGCTGGCGGTTCTTTTCGGTCATTTCACTCCAGAGCTGCGGCTCGCTTTGATATTCCAAGAGGTCGATCCCGATGTAGCGCACCCGGCGCGCCTCGCCGTGCAGTTCCACCTCGAAAGCGACCCCGTCGATCACGCGCGTCACCACCGCTTGTTCAGATGCAGCATTCCACGGCACGCACCACGCGTCCACCAGGGCGGCTGGCAGCGTCGGGCTGGGGCCGGCTGTTTCTGTAGGAATCAGCGCTGCCGCCGGGGGAGCAGCCTGGGTTGCGGAAGGCGCTGGCGTTGATGGGACCGGCGTTTGGGACGGGGTCGCAGAAGGAAATGGGGATTGCGGCGCGGCAGTGGGAGCCGTGGCGCTCGATGCGGTCACCGCGGTGAGGGTGGGCGACGCTGGGTTTACAACCGCGCGCCCGGCGCACATCGTCAGCAATCCAAGTGAAAAGAAAGTCGCCAGGCAGGCTGCGCCCAGGACGATCAACAGGAGCGCCGCGGCGGCAATGATCAGATTGCGTTTCTC
>MWTA01000057.1 GCA_002050125.1 Anaerolineae bacterium UTCFX2
GAAACGATCGATATGCTGGTGGAAGTCGAAAACCGCAAGTTTCTGCCGTTGACCTGGCTGCGCATCCAGGATGCGCTGCCCTACGCCGCTGGTCCAGAGGACGAGACCCTTTTAAGACCCACCCACATACCCGATTTAGGGATGCTCATCAGCCTGTTCAGCCTGCGTTGGTTCGAGCGCGACCGGAGAAGCTATCGCCTGTTGCTGCGCAAGCGCGGCGTCTATCGAATTGGACCGGCGCGGCTCGAGTCGGGCGACCTTTTTGGTCTGTTCGAACAATCGCGCGAGTGGGAAACTCTGAATTACCTGACGGTTTTTCCAGAAGAGATTCCGTTCAAGTCCCTGCCCCTGCCGGCTGAAAACCCGTTCGGACCGCGTCCGATCCGCAAGCGCGTTTACGAAGACCCAAACCTACCGATGGGGGTGCGGGATTATCATCCCGAAGATGAGTTCAGGCGCATTCACTGGCTGGCTACGGCGCACACCGGTTCGCTGCAGGTCAAGGTTTATCAGCCGATCTCAGCCAAAGTACTCATTGTCTGTTTGAACGCGATGACGCTTCCGCATTATTGGGAAGGTACCGATCCGGCGCTGTTGGAATACCTGGTCAAAGCCGCGGCGTCGATCGCCGCGCGCGGTTTACAGGACGGGTATCGGGTAGGGATGGTTTCGAACAGCTCCCTGGCGCACGCCGGTCAGCCGTTTCGAGTGCCGCCCGGACGGTCGCCCAACCAGCTTGTCAATCTCCTTACCGCGCTTGCCAGTGTGACGCCGTTCGTAACCGGGACGTTCGATCGCTTCTTGATTGTCGAATCTCCGCGCCTGCCTTATGGCGCGACGCTCCTGATTCTTACCGCAATTGTAAACCAGGAATTGAGCGAGGCGTTGTTGCAGATGAACCGCCGGGGCAGGAGCATCATCCTGGTAAGCTTCGACCGCCAAGCGCCGCCTTTTCTTCCGGGGATCGCCACCTACCATTCGCCGTTCGAGGGCTGAAACCAATGTCGGAAGCGCCCAGCTCCTCACCTATCCATTCAGCGCCTGGCTATGGCTATCTGCGCTGGTGGCTGCAGGTCTCTGCCATGCTGCTGGTTATCGTGGAGTTGTGCTGGATTCTGCCCTGGTTTGCCATGGTGACCCAGATCACCCAAACCGCCGCGCTGCCATTTGCGGGCTTGGTTTTGGGCGGGATCATGCTGGCGGCTTATGGGTTGGGGGTAGCGATGGAGGAGCTGCGCCTGCTGAAAAATGTGCAACTGGTTGGAATGGGTCTGCTGCTGATTGGAAGCCTGGCGCTGGCTGAGAATATTTTGCTCGACCAGCCGTTTGGCGGCGTGATGAGCGGACTAGCGCTGCTCGACCCTGGGGCGGTCCTGGTTCTGTTTTTCGTCATCTGGATGTGGTGGCGGGGTATCTCGCTTTCACGCGGCGCCATCCACCCGACCATCGCCTGGCGCAGGTTCGAACTGGGCTTGTTGTTTTTCATTGCCTATATCTTCATCGCCTCCCGGACCGGCTTCATCGTCCCGAGTTTATCCGTTTTTGCCCTTTTCCTTTTTGCCGGTTTGCTGGCGACCATATTTGCGCGGGTCGCTTATGTCGGAAGCGTGAAAGGCATGCGCAGAAACCCGTTTGATCTGCGCTGGTCGTTGAGCGTGACGGGGATCCTGAGCGCGGTCGTGCTGCTGGCAACCGTTGCCAGCGGGCTGCTCAGCGGTCAGCGCGGCTTGCTGCTGGACGCGCTTGGGGAGGCGATTAAATTCCTGATCGCCGTTGCCATTTTCGTCTTGAGCATACCTGGGCTGGCGGTATCGTATGTTCTCACGCCGATCGTGCCCTGGTTGAAAACGATCCTGGCGCGCCCCGAGGCTGGCACGCCGCCGGAATATCCGCTTGAGAACCTGGCGCCGGCATTCCCCCTGCAACGCGAGGTGGTCGATCTGCCGCTTGTGTTTCAGACTATCCTGTTTTGGGGGCTTGTTTTGCTGTTGATCGCGCTGCTGATCTTGAGGGTGCGCAGATCAATGGCTGGCAGGCGCGCGGTGGGGGTTCAGCAGCCAGAATCTTTGCTGCACGAGGGTGAAGCCCGAAAACTGCTGCAAAAGGCGTTCCAGGATGTGTTGGAGAGCCTGGCTGGGCGGCTGCGCCCGGTCAGAAAGGCGATTACCGCAGCCCGCATCCGCAGGATTTATGCCCAACTCCTGGAGCTTTGCGCCGAGTTGGGACATCCGCGCCTGCCGCAGCAGACACCAATCGAGTTTCTGCCGGAGATGGGGGAAATCTTCACGGACCAGGCTGAAGCTTTGGATACGCTTACGAACGCCTATGTGCGGGTACGTTATGGTGAGCTGCCGGAGACGGACGAAGAAATGGGGGTAATTGAAAAAGCCTGGCAGGACATTGAAGCGGCAGGGCGGCGGCTCAGGCGCGCCGGCATGGGCAAGCTGCGAACCGCGGAGGTCAAAGACTGGGAGCGCACCGGAACCTGACCGGGACTGGGTCAAGATTGGGCGGGGGGTTCTATGTCCTCCATCAAAACTCGGTTTAAATGCTCCGTCAGCAAATGCACGCGCGGCTCATAAATGATCGAAGTATGATGCCCGGGTATTTCGAAAACCTCGATATCTTCGCCTACAACTGCGCCCCACCCCAGCTTGGGATCAGGGTAGATGCCGAGCGGCTGTTTTTCCGCCCGAAACAGCACCAGCCGTCCGCCAAAGCGGCGCGGCTCGCGCATATGGCGCTTCCTCTTTTTGGCTGCCCCCATATGCGCCGATTGAACGCGTTGCAGTTGCCTGGGAACGGGATGAAGGGTTTGGTCGATTTTATTCCGCAGGCGGCGTGAGATGCGATTGGTCAGCTTGGGAACTTTCACGCGCATATAAGCCATCCGACCTTGCCAGTCGGTGTAGCGCAGATTGCTCAGGTGGGTATCGACTCGGCGCAGGTATTTAAACAGCTTGCGGCGCAGCCGGGAGGTGCTGGGGAGGCGCCGCGGGTAGCCAGGTCCGTAAGCGTCGAACATGATGACCATTGCGACCGGTTTTCCAAGGTCGTGCAGCCTCTGCGCCATCTCATACGCCACGAGCCCGCCGAACGAGGAGCCGGCGAGATAATAAGGGCCATCTGGATCAACTTTAAGCACCTCTGTTACATAGTGCGCGGCGATCTCATTTACATTGCGATGCACCGTCTGCACGCCATCCAAACCCAGGGCTTGCAAACCGTAACAGGGAATGCTCTTATTCAAGCGCATCATCAAATCGCGGTACGATAAGACATTTCCACCCACCGGCGCGGCAAGAAATATCGGCGGACGGGTCCCCCCAGCGCGCAGCGCCACCAGCGAAGACCAATTTGGGACCCAGTCGTCCTGCTTGAGGACATTCGCTTGCTCTTCAATGGTGGCTGCCTGAAACAGCGTTGCCAGCGGCAGTTTCTTGCCAAAGGCTTTCTCGATCTGAGCGAACAATTGGGCTGCCAGCAGCGAGTTACCGCCCAGTTCGAAATAATCATCCCGCACGCCAATCGGTTTGGTTTTCAGCACCTTCTCCCAGATTGCGGCAAGCTGAAGTTCGATTGAATCGCGCGGGGCGATATAGACATTTTCTTGAGCCTGTCCGACGCGCTCGGGTTCGGGCAGCGCCCCGCGGTTGACTTTGCCGGTTGGCGTCAGCGGCAGTTTATCCAGAAACACGATAATTGGAGGGACGAAGTAATCTGGAAGCTGCCCCGAGAGATACTCGCGCAACTCTTTCTTTGAAATCGTTTTATCTGCCGAAAGCTCAATATAGGCGACCAGTTGTTTGTTGTCGGCAGCGTGTTTGAGCTCGCGCGCGATCACCGCTGAGTTTTCAACGCCTGGGTACTGCTGCAGGACCGCCTCGATGATTGCCGGGTCAACCCGAAAACCGCGAATTTTGATTTGCGAATCCTTGCGACCCAGGTGCTCAAGACTGCCATCCGCCCTGATCATCCCCAGATCGCCGGTATGAAAGATGCGCCATTCCGGATCTTTGGGGTCGGTCACGAATTTTTCCGCGGTGAGAGAGGGCAGGCGCCAGTAGCCTGGGGAAAGATGGCGGCTGCGCACCAGGATCTCGCCGATCTCTTGTGCGGGGACGGGCTGCCCGTTCTCATCCGCCAGTACAATCTGCTTATCGCCAATTGGAAAACCAGCGGGGAGGCTGTGTCCCTGAAACGGGCTGCGTTGATCGATCTTCATCCTGGCGATGATGCCGGTTTCGGTCATCCCCAGCACGTTCACCAGAATGCAGCTTTCGTCGAAGTGGGCGCGATAAAGCGCGACGTCCTGGCTGGTGACCGGTTCCCCGCCCAGCACGATCACGCGCACCGGTTCAAAACGCTGGTGTTTGGGGATCAAGTGCAGCATGTGCCTGAAAGTGGAGGGCGTGGAGAGCAGAACGGTAATCCCCTCCCGCGTGACCCACTCGGGCAATCCGCCCAAACCTTCGGTGCGGATGTCGTACACGCAGACGGTCCCGCCATTCAGCAGCCCGCCGTAGAAAGCAAACCGCGAAGCCTCGAAGCCAAAGGAAATGAAAACGGCGAAGCGGTCGCTTGGCAGCAACTGCAGGTCGTTGGTCTGAGCGACCATGTTTTGCAGCACATCCGCGTGGGAGTGGATCACCCCTTTGGGCGTGCCGGTGGTGCCCGACGTATAAAGGATGTAAGCCAGGTCCTGGCTTGTATTGGGAACGTTCAGGTTTTCCACTGGCAGGTTCTCTTCCAGGGTATCGAGGTTCAATACATTGGTCCGATTAGGGACCGCCAGTGAAGTCATTGCCAGGGGCAGGTTTTGATAATTGGTGATGACCAGGTCGGCGTGGATGTCATCCAGAATATGGGTGATCCAGGCGCGCGGATAGAACGGGTCAACCGGGACATAAGCCTTTCCAGCCTTGAGAATCCCCAGGATCGCCTGGATTGCCCCGCCTCCGTGTTCTAAAAGGAAGGGGATGGGTTCCGAGACCGCCCCGCGGGCGCGGATGATGGCGTGCGCCAGGCGATTAGCCTGCTCGTTTAGTTGGGCATAAGTCAGACTGGTGGTTCCGGAGCGCAGAGCGATCTGATCCGGGAAATTTCTGACGACTTCCTCAAAGCGGGCGGTGAGTGTGCTATAAATGGCTGACTCATCGAAGCGCAGCGCCTCCACTGCGTTGGCGGGAAACAAATTGTGCAGTTGGCGGTTTAAACGCACCATCATTCCTGCCTTTCGGATTGTTCAACCTGCCAGGGCGCTAATTTCCTGCTGATCGATTGGATCGCCAGATTGATCCCGAAGCCCAACACGCCGATGACAATCAGGCTGGCGTACAGTTCTTCGATACGCAAGGTTTGCCAGGAGAACCAGATAATGACGCCCAAGCCTTCTTTGGCAGCCAGGAGTTCGACGGCAATGGCGATGACCATTGCCATGTTAACCGCCAGCCTGACCCCGGTGAAAATCGAGGGCAGGCTGCCCGGAAAAACGACCCGGCTAAAGGTCTTCCAGGCGCTTGCGCCGTAATTCTCCGTGACTTCAAAATACACCGGGTTGAGCTGGCGAACGCCGGACATGCAGTTGATCAGCATCGGAAAGAAAGCCGCTATGGCGATTGCCACGACCTTAGAGGCTTCGCCAATCCCAAAGATGATCATGATCAAGGGGAAAATGGCGATTTTGGGGATGGGATGCAGCGCGGCGATGAGCGGGTCCACGACGGTCCTCAAGCGCGGCGACCAGCCCATTCCAAGCCCCAGAACCAGCCCGCTCAATCCGCCGATCGAGAAACCGATCGCCAGCCTGGAAAGCGTTGCGCTCAGGTGCGGCAACAGTTTTCCGTTGATAATCATTTGCAATAGCGTATTGAGGATTTTGGTGGGTGGCGGAAAGAACAGCGGCGACAGAAGCCCCGCCCTGGAAGCTGTTTCCCAGCCGATTAACCCTAACCCGACAATGAGGATGGGCAGCCAGGGCTCCAGGCGCAGCCACAGCCGCTCGCCCGTCATCCTCATGAAAGAATGCTCAGGTCTTTCCTGACTTCGTCTTCCAACATTTTCCAGATGTGCCATCTAATCTCCGCAACTTCTGGGTGATCCCGGTTAGCCAGGTGGCGCGGCCGTTCCAAAGGAATGTTGATCTCCTGGCGGATCCGCCCCGGGCGACCGGACATGACCAGCAGCCGGTCACCCAGAAGGATTGCTTCTTCAATGTCATGCGTGACGTAAATCACGGTTTTGCGATGGTCACGCCAAATGCGCAGCAGCTCTTCCTGCATGACCAGCCGAGTCTGAGAATCCAACGCCCCAAACGGCTCATCCATCAACAAGATGTGGGGGTTTGCCAGGAAAGCCCGCAAGATTGCCACACGCTGCCGCATACCTCCCGAAAGCTCGTGAGGGAAGCTGTGCATAAAACCCGCCAAGCCAACTTTGACGATGAAGTCGCTAGCGAGCTCGCGGCGCTCCGCCAGGCTGATGCCCTGGGTTTCCAAACCGAACGCGACGTTATCCTGGACGGACATCCACGGAAAAAGCCCCTGCTCTTGAAAAACCATGGCGCTGCGCAGATGTCCGTTAGATTGTGGAATCGAGAAAACGATCTTCCCGCTGGTCGGCTCGATCAATCCGGCGATGATCTTCAGCAGGGTTGTTTTGCCACAGCCGCTGGGTCCCACAATACAGACGAATTCTTGCTCACGCACGGTGAAATCCACCGACTGCAGAGCCGTGACCTCCGCGCCGCGGGAAACGTAAGATTTACTGAGTTCGATACATTCAAAAACCATTACCGGCTGCTTACATCAAATTATTTCAAACTATTTCAGCGCCTCATTGGCGGCTGTCACAAAGCTCAGATCGAGCAGGTCTTCGGGCGCGACTTCAGAGATCAGCAACCCCTTCGCAATTGCCCACTCCTGGAAACCGCTTATTCCGCTGGTTGCAAGGTCGATCATACCATCATCGCGCATGGACATCCAGCAGGACTGTTCGACTTCTTTTGGATCGATCTGGGTTGCTGCGGCAATGATTTCTATGTTGCGCGGCGTCTTGCCTTGATTGTACTGCCGCACACCTTTCAAGTAGGCAATCATGTATTTTCGCCCGATCTCGGGGTTCTTCTTCAATAGGTTAGGTCCATACATATTGATTGAGAACTGGAAGTTGGGCATGAGCTTTTGCCACGGGTTCCAAATTTCGCCGTAACCGGCGTTGACAATTCGGATCGTCCAGGGGTCGGAAACCGCGGCGATATCAACAGATTTGTTCCCCATGCCGTCCAGACGGGCTGGTAAAGGGATGTTGAGAATTTCCACATCGCTGCTGGACAGACCGACGTCCTTAAGCAGAAGATCCAGGGCGTACTCAGCCGAGCTTGCCGGCGTCAGCGCCACTTTCATGCCCTTGATATTTCTCAGATCGTCCAGCGCGCCCGACTCCAGTATGTCTTTGCGGATCACAAAAGTCGAGGCGGCGCAGCCTGCTGGATCTAAATACCCTTTGTCCGAAACATACTTGATCTCACCGCCCTGTGCGACGGCGTTAAGCGTGCTGACATCGAAGAAGCCTGAGGCGACATCGATCTGTCTTTGCGCCAGCGCCGGCATGGCTTCAGAGGTGCGATCGATCCGCACGAATTCGACCTCCAAGCCTTGTTCGGCGAAATAACCTTCCTCTTTGGCGATGAAAATTGGCGCGTAGGAAAGAAACGGCAGGATGCTGACCGTCAGCTTGACCATTTCGGCGGGGGTCTCGGCAGCGGGCGCGGCGGCTTCGGTCGCGGCTGGTGCGGGAGGCGGCGCGCTTGTAACGGGTTGCGGCGTAGGATTAGGAGCACAGCCCGAAATGATCAGAGCGAGCAACAGCAGATATAAAACGGATTGAAAAGCGTTTCTTTGCATGGCAATCTCCTCACTCGATCACACAAGATATGGCTGCTCAAATCATTTCTGGGCAGCCAGATGGGAAGGATTTTATCACAGGTCAAAAAGGAATCTGCGGGTTGGCTGCTCTAATAACCAACTTCTGCGATGATATTTCTCTTCTATCGATTATCTTTGCAGAGATCAGGGCGCGGCTGGTCTTAACACAGGCTGCGGTAGAGTTTTTGGCTGGATGTCTGGGAGTGGAAGCGGCGCGTAGGTTTCTCCAGTGCCCAGCGTCCCATAGGGGATCAGATAGAACTGGATCGAGTTGTCGCCACCCGGGTATTTTTGATACGCGAACAGCAAATAAGAACCATCCGGGCTCCAGGCAGGGTCGCGATAACAGCAGGTTCCATTCACTGGGTTGACCTTGACGCCCGGCTTTTTTAGATCCATGTTGTACACGTACAGGTTGCCAAAACCTTCGTTGC
Organism: Anaerolineae bacterium UTCFX2; assembly: GCA_002050125.1. Classification (GTDB taxonomy): domain Bacteria; phylum Chloroflexota; class Anaerolineae; order Anaerolineales; family UBA4823; genus UTCFX2. The sequence continues at coordinate 8,360 of MWTA01000057.1, forward strand.
GGATGTAGGTTGCCAGGGCAAACAGGTCGCGCCCGTCCCAGCTAAAATTGGGGATCATCGGGGCGGCGATGTATTCTTCGGGCGTGAAGCGCGGCGGCGGGAAGTTGTCCAATGCTCTGGGGTTTGGGGTGCATTCGTCGACCGGGATTACTTGAATGGTATCTGCGGAGCCAATACCCGAGGCAACCCCCATGATGACCATCGCCAGCAAATTGGAATCGCCGGACCAGCGCGGAAATTTCACAAAGTTGCGCAAATAGGGCGCGAAATCCTTGCATTGCGCCACCCGCGCCAGATCGTCGCGCACGCTGATCGAACGAATCGCGTTCAGATCGTTTGGCAGAATATAGAGCTGGTTGTCGATGCTGACGGCAACTTTCTCCCCGTCGGGCGAGATTTCAAAGGATTTGAAATATTCGGCAAAATTAAAGCAGGTGATAATTTCCTTTTGCCGGTCTTCCAGATGTACCGAATAAGCACATTTGCCGGAAATGTAATTGATCGCCTGCCCGTCTTGCGTCCATTGCAGGTTTGACTTTGTGGTGCCATCCTCGGTTAGTTGGACGCGCTCGCTGCCGTCCAGGTTCGCGACCCAGATATCCTTGCCGTCGAGATACGCCACTTTGTCCGCACCGCCGATCACCGGCCCGGAGGGGGGCGCAGTTGGGTTCGGAGTTTCGGTAGGCGAAGGCTCGGTCGGCAAAGGGCTTGGCGCCGGTTGGGTAGGGGTTATCCCTGGAGCTTCCGCCACAACCGGCTCGGTTTCTACGACCGGCGGCGGCGTTTCGGTAGGGGGCGCGGTTTCGGTGGGAAGCACGGTGGGGGATGCGCCCGCCAGGAAAGCCAGCGGTCCGCGCCCTTTGCCTCCGGCAATCGCAACCGCAGCCCCCCCGACCAACAGCAGAACCCCAATCACAATGAGCGGAATCAGCCAGAGCAGCGCGTTCGAAGACTTGACTCGCCGGGTGGGCTGGGCGGCAGGCGCTCCGGCTGGCAGCGCACCCGCCGCTTCTGAAGCTGAGCCCATGATGGTCTTTCCGGGGGTCAGCATGGTCGTCATGTTATAGTCGGGGCGGGCAGAACGGCTGGGAAGCCCGGTCGGCTTGATCGTGGCTGGCAGCCCCTTGCCGATTTCAGCCTGAAGCACAGCTTCCAGATCGGCTGCCAGTTCCTCCGCGGTTGGGTAACGCTCTTCGGGTTGTTTTGCCATCGCCCGGGCAAGTACGGTTTGAAAGCCAGCCGGGAGGTCGCTTTTCTTATCCAAAATATCGGGCACGGGCTGCAGCACGTGCATCATCATCACTTTGGCGGGCGTGTCCGATTGATAAGGCGTCTGCCCCGAAAGCATTTGAAAGATCAACACCCCGAAGGAGTAGATATCGCTTCGCCCATCGATGGACTTCTCTCCCTGTACCTGCTCCGGGCTCATGTACGCCGGCGTTCCCAAAATTGACTCGCCGGTGATAGTCGCGCTGCCCTCCAGCACGATGCGGGCGATCCCAAAATCGGACAGATACGCGTTGCCGTATTGGTCGAACAGGATGTTTCCAGGCTTGAGGTCGCGGTGGATGATTTTGCGCGCATGCGCCGCATCCAGCGCGGGAGCCAGGCGGGAGGCAATTTGCACGGTCTCGGTTGGAGAAAGCGCCCCATCCTCCAGGCGCTCGGTCAACGATCCGCCAGACATGTAGCGCATGACGATGTACGGCTGTCCCTCATCTTCGCCAAAGTCGTAGACCGGCACGATTGCCGGGTGTTCGAGCAGCGCGATGGTCTTGGCTTCGCGTTCGAAACGCACGCGAAATTGAGGGTCGTGCAGAAACGCCATCGGCAGGACTTTAACGGCGATGTCGCGTTCGAAGCGCGGGTCATAGGCGTGGTAGACGGTCGCCATTCCGCCTCGTGCAATCTCGGTTTTTATCTCATAGCGACCGATCAGTTTTGGGGTGCTCATGAATTTTCCCGGTCAGGAATGTGGGTGAAATCAGAAAAATTGTACCAAATTATACATGATTAACGCCGGCGGATCTGTCGCTGGGAAAGCGGCATCGCTCCGGAGCCTGACGAATCAGCCGGTCCCGAACTGGCGGTCGCCGGCGTCGCCCAAACCGGGAAAGATGTATCCCCGCTTGTTCAGGTGTTCATCGATCGCGGCAAGGTGTATCGGCACTTCGGGGTGACGCGCGTGAACCAGGGCGATGCCTTCGGGCGCCCCGATAATCCCAACGAATTTGATCCGCGTGACCCCCCAGCGTTTGAGCACATCAATGGTTGCGACCGCCGAGCCGCCGGTGGCGAGCATCGGATCGAGCACCAAACACACCGAGACCGTTGGTTCGATGGGCAGCTTATTGTAATATTCGACCGGCTTCAAGGTCCGCTCATCGCGGTACAGACCAATGTGCCATACCTCGGCTGAGGGCATCAACTCCCAGACCCCTTCAACCATCCCCAACCCCGCCCGCAGGATCGGGATAAGCCCGATTTTATGCAGCAGCTCGGCGCCCTGCATGTCCGCCAGCGGGGTTTGAACTTGCCTGGGCTGGAGCAGTAAGTCGGCAGTGGCTTCATAGGCGAGCAGTGCCGCGATTTCGCGAACCAATTCGCGGAATTTCTTTGGGTCTGTGTGCTTATCTCTCAACTTCGTCAGTTTGTGAGCGACCAGAGGGTGCGTGGAGGGAAAGACGTTTTCCATTGACCTGCGCCTGAAAGGGATAGGTTTATTATAGTCCTAAACAAGGTTATAATCATCCACATGCCAGACAACCCACAACGGATCGTCAATCCACAACCGCAGATTGAGGACCGGTTTGACCAGGCATTGCGCCCCCAGCGCCTGGACGACTTGATCGGTCAGGCGCGGGTGAAAGAGAACCTGGCGATCTTGATCGCCGCTGCACAGCAGCGCGGCGAGCCGCTGGATCATGTCCTGTTTTATGGGCCTCCCGGGTTGGGAAAGACGACCCTGGCGCACATCCTGGCGAATGAAATGCAGGTGAATATCAAGATCACCTCTGGGCCAGCCATTGAACGCCCTGGGGACCTGGCGGCAATTCTCACCAATTTGCGTCAGGGGGATATCCTCTTTATCGACGAAGTTCATCGGCTTGGGCGGGTGATCGAAGAAGTGCTCTATCCGGCGATGGAGGATTTCGCGCTGGATATTGTGATTGGCAAGGGCCCGTCAGCCCGTTCGATCCGCCTCAAGCTGCCGCATTTCAGCGTGATCGGCGCGACGACCCGTTTGGCATTGGTGACTGCGCCGCTGCGAGCGCGCTTTGGGGCAGTCTTCCGCCTGGACTATTACGATCTGGATGCGATGAACACCATTGTCGAGCGCGCCGCCCGGGTGTTGGGGATCGGCGCCGAAGCGGGCGGGGTGGACGAAATCGCGCAAAGAGGGCGCGGTACGCCGCGGGTCGCGCTGCGCCTGCTGCGGCGTGTGCGCGATTTTGCCGAGGTGCGCGCCAGCGGGGTGATCACGCGCGAGGTCGCCCGTCAGGCGCTCGACTTGCTGGACGTCGACCCGCTTGGGCTCGACGAGATCGACCGGCGCGTCCTGCGCACCGTGATTGAGAATTATCACGGCGGGCCGGTGGGTTTGAGCACGATCGCAGCTTCGGTGAGCGAAGAGCCCGACACAATCATGGACGTGATCGAGCCTTATCTGCTGCAACTCGGTTTTCTGGAGCGCACCTCGCAGGGACGCCAGGCTACCCAAAAGGCTTATGAGCACCTGGGGTTAGTTTACCCGGGCGATGGGCAGCAGCGGCTGCTATAGCGGGCAAACCGGCATGGCGCCATTCGGTCGTTTTTTAATTCTCAGCGGGGCGGTCTTACTGTTGGCAGGCTTTTTGATCCTGGCGGCTTCCCGGCTGGGGATCCAATTCGGACGGATCCCGGGCGACATCCGGATCGAACGCAGCAACCTGACCTGTGTCTTTGCGTTGGGGACTTCTATCGTGCTTTCGATTTTATTGACGATCATTGTAAACGTGGCTGCGCGCTTCCTCAACAAATAACCTGGATGCAAACCGCAGACTTTGATTACGATCTTCCGCCGGAATACATTGCCCAGACGCCGGTCGAGCCGCGCGACGCCGCGCGCCTGCTCGTGCTGGATCGGAAAACCGGGGGAATCCAGCACACCTACTTTAATCGTTTGGGCAATTTTCTAGCCCCTGGAGACCTCCTGGTGATTAATGAGACACGGGTGATCGCGGCGCGCCTGTATGCCCGCAAACAGCCCGGCGGCGGCAAAGTTGAGTTGCTGCTGCTGCGCCGCCTGGATGAAATCCGCTGGGAAGCCCTGGTCGGGGGAAAAGGGCTGCGACCGGGCGTGCGCCTGACGTTGAATGGGGGACCCGCGGCGGAGATCGTCACCGTGCTGGAGGGCCCAAAGCGGGTGGTGCGCTTTGCGGAACCGATCGAGCCCTTTTTGGAGTCGATCGGCAACGTGCCCCTGCCCCCTTACATTCACACCGCCTTGCGCGATCCAGAACGCTACCAGACCGTGTTCGCCCGCCAGCCGGGCTCCGCCGCCGCGCCGACTGCAGGACTGCACTTCACCCCCCGGTTGATCGAGCAGCTCCAATCCGCAGGGATCGAGTTTGCTCACATCACATTGCACGTAGGACTGGACACCTTTCTTCCGGTGAACGAGCTGACGCCGCAGGAGCACAAAATCCATACCGAATGGTGCGAGCTTCCGGCGCAAACGGCTGCGGCGGTCACACGCGCCAGGCGGGCTGGAAGGCGGGTGATTGCTGTGGGCACAACCAGCGTGCGCACGCTCGAGAGCGCCGCCCGGTACGGTTTCCAGGAGAACGTTCTACATGAATACGCGGGCTTCACGGATCTATTTATTCTGCCGGGCTACCAGTTCAGAATCGTGGATGCGCTGATCACCAATTTCCATTTGCCGCGCTCAACCCTGATTATGCTCGTAAGCGCCTTTGCCGGGAGAGAGCGCATCTTAGACACATACCGGCTTGCCATGCAGGAGGGCTATCGCTTCTATTCGTTTGGCGACGCGATGTTGATCCTGTAAGTTGATCTCTCTGCGTGCTGTTGCGCATTCGTCTCAAACCAGTGATTTCTGGAGGGTTATAATATATTTTTTGGTCATTTTATAGAACTGGAGACCAACATGCGCGCAGTGGATGTCATTATCAAGAAGCGCAACCATCAAACTCTGACCCGTGAGGAAATCGAGTTCTTTATCCGCGGGTACACGCAGGGAGAGATCCCTGATTATCAAGCTTCAGCCTGGGCGATGGCGGTCGTTTTGAATGGGATGGACATTCAGGAGACCAGCCATCTGACGATGGCAATGGCTTTTTCCGGCGAAACGATCGACCTCTCGGGCGTCGTTCCAATTGCGGTGGATAAACACTCAACCGGCGGCGTGGGCGATAAGACGACCCTGGTGGTGGAACCGATCGTCGCAGCCTGCGGGCTGCCGGTTGCGAAAATGTCCGGGCGCGGTCTGGGGTTCACCGGCGGAACGCTGGATAAGATGGAGTCGATCCCGGGCTATCGGGTTGACCTGACCACTGAGGAATTCCTGAGCCAGTTGCGCCGCGTGGGGCTGGTTCTGTGCGGTCAAACCGCCGATCTTGCTCCGGCGGATCGAAAGCTCTATGCGCTGCGGGATGTCACCGGGACGGTTCGATCGACGCCCTTGATCGCTTCATCTATCATGTGTAAAAAAATTGCCGGCGGGGCGCAAAAAATCCTGTTAGACGTAAAAGTGGGTCTGGGCAGTTTTATGACCGACCTCGACAGCGCGCGCGAACTGGCTGAGACGATGGTCCGGATCGGGCAGGAAACCGGCCGCGAAACCGTCGCGGTGATCTCGGATATGAACCAGCCGCTGGGTCGGGCGGTCGGAAACGCGCTGGAAGTGATCGAAGGGGTCGAGACGCTGCGCGGCGGTGGTCCGCCAGATTTTCGCCAGCATTGCCTCGCAGTGGCGAGCCAGTTATTGATCCTGGGGAACCTTGCCCAAGACGAGTCGCAGGCGGAAAAGCTGGCGCTTCAGGCGCTGGATTCAGGGCGGGCGTTGGAGCGTTTTCGCCAGCTTGTCCAGGCTCAAGGCGGAGACGTATCCTATGTGGATGACCTCCAGAAGTTTCCCCGCGCCAGACTGCACGAGGTTCTCCGCGCCGCGCAGGGCGGATTTCTTAGCCGGTTGGACGCGCTCCAGATCGGACAAGCCTCTGTGCTGCTCGGCGCGGGGAGAGCGAAAATGGGCGATCCGGTTGATCACGCCGTGGGGATACTGGTGCATCATAAAGTGGGGGATCGAGTGGAAGAGGGCGAACCGCTGGTGACGATTTATGCCAACCAGCCAGCGGCGCTGAACGAAGCGCGCTCGATGGTGCAGACGGCGCTTGAGATCGTACCGCAGGCGGTGGAGCCTTTACCGCTGTTTTATGATATTGTGCGCTGGAAAGACATTGCGGCAAAACAGCCAAACTGAATGCAGGTTATTTTCTCCATAAAGCGAGCAGTTGATCCGGCTGGCGGGCGAAGCGTTCGCCTGAGATCTCGCCGCGGACAATCGCAGACAGGGTTTCACCTAACAGCCGGTTGGCTGGGGCAGAGAAGCCCAACTTCTGCGCCTGGCGCACCACCGCGCCGTTTAGAAACTCGACCTCGCTTTCTTTACGCCCCGAGTGCAGATCGATGTAAAGCGAGGGCATTTTCCCTCCCCGAGCGCTCCCCACCGTGCGCATCAAAAACTGCCTGGATAACCAGAGTGGCAGGTTCTGGACGGCTGCACCCAGAGCGCGCACCGGCGTGGCTGGCAGGTCAACCAGGTTGAGCTGCAAAGCCTTGATGACCCGCAAGGTTTCTCTGAGTTGGGCAATTTCGAGCCGATACAAACCCGGGTGGGCGAAAATCTCGCCCGGCGTCATCGCTAGAATGGCTGAACTGGCGTTCGCCAGCAGATTGGTGAGCAGCTTGGACCATTTCATGGCTGGCGCAGATGGATAGAGGCGGGCGTTCAGGCTGGCGGTGTTGAAAGCCTCGACCAGCGATTTGGATAGGGGGTGCGTGTCAGCAATCCCGACGCCGCGCAGCCGTTCGAGTGCGATGCGGTTGGACTCGGGGCGGCTGACTGCGCTGGTTAAAGTGCCGGCGATCACCCGTTCAGCGCCCAGCGCCGCCGCGATCAGGGTTTCGTTTTCCACGCCGTTCTGCAAGCACAGGACAGGCGGCATCTGCTCGCGGTAGGGTAAGATGTCTGCCAGCGCCGGGCGGGTGTCGAAGGATTTCAGCGCAAAGATACCCGCATCATAAGGACCCCGTTCCAAAGCCTGGTCGAGCGAATCAAAAACCACCGGCTGGCGGATCGCGTATTCCTGCCCGTAGAGGTTCAACAGCAAACCGGTCTGCTTCAAGCGCCGGCAAGCCTCCGGCTTTTCCAGGAAAACCACCTGCTGCCCGCCCAAGATCAGGCTGCCGCCGATGTATGCGCCGACCGCGCCGGCGCCAAAGATGAGAAACCGTATTGGACTAGAGACTGGTGTGAAGGTTGGGTTCTTTCCCATTTTGACTTTCAGCTTCGCCTTTCGGGTTTCAGACCGCCCGCCGGGGATCCGGGAAGGTAAGCGGAAGATCACGCCGCAACAAATCATCCAGCGCCTCACGCCGCTGGATCAGGTTAATCTTTCCCTGGTTGAGCCAGATCACCGCCGGGCGGCGCGCCCCGTTGTAATTGCTGCCCATGCTCAGTTGGTAGGCGCCGCTAACCGGAACGGCGATGTACTCTCCAGCCTGAACTTCAGGCAGCGGGAGCGCCTCGACTAGGATGTCGCCGCTCTCGCAAAACGGGCCAGCCAGCCAGGCAGATTCGCCCGCGAGTCTTTCCTGGGCGTGAACCGGCAGGCAGGTGTAGCGGGCGTTGTATAGCGCTGGGCGCGAGTTATCCGCCAAGCCCCCGTCGAGCAGCAGCCAGCGCCGGTGCGCGGTTTGTTTGACCGCCTCTACGCGGTACACCGCCACCCCAGCCCGTGCGACCAGGCTGCGCCCCGGCTCAAGCTGCAAAGCGGGCAGCGGCAAGCTGCGCCGCTGGCAGCCCTGCATCAGGGTGCGCCCGATCAGACTGACGTAATCCGATATGGATAGGTGTGGCAAATCATCTTCATGGTAGGGCACACCCCAGCCGCCGCCCGGGCAGAAGGTCTGCGGGAACCAGCCGAATTGAGCTTCCAACTCGGCAAGCAGGTCCAGGGCAGCCTCGATCGCCGGCTCTACCGGAGCAGGGTCGTGAAAGTGGGACCCCTGGTGAAAGTGAATCCCGGTGAGCCCCAGACCGGAGGAGCGGCAGAGTTGGACGGCTAGCTTGATTTCCGCAGGGCTCATGCCAAATTTGCTATCCGGCTGACCCGTTTGCGTGTAGTGGTGAGTTTCAACTGCCAGCCCGGGCCGCAGCCGCAACCAGACTGACGGAAAAGCGCCCCCGCCGGTCAGCTTGAGCGCCGCCAGCTTTTTAAGCTCAGCCAGGTGATCCACTACAATCGTCCCAGCTGCAGCGCGCGCTGCCTCGAGGTCGGATTGGCTTTTGCTGACCCCGTGAACCACAATTTTGTTTCGTTCAACCCCGGCAGCCTGGGCGATTGCGAGCTCTCCGGCGCCGGTGCAATCCAGCCATAAGCCCTGCCAGCGCGCCCATTGGGCGATTGCCAGGCACAAAAACGCCTTACCTGCGTAAGTGACGCCGCTGCGCCCTGGGAAGGACGCCCGCAGCGCGACGCGGTACTCGTCCAGACATCCGTCCAGGGTAGCCTGGTCATAAATGTATAACGGCGTACCAAATTCCTGCGCAAGGTCTTTCAGGCTCAAACCGGAGATACAAAGCTCACCATCGTTGATCTGCGTGGTGACGGGGAACAGCTCCAGGCGCCTTGAAACGAGTGAACGATTCATGCCCAACCGCGCGCCCCTTGCAGAAATTCGCTTCCAGACATGGAGCGCTTGCCCGCCGGCTGAATCTCTTCCAAGACCAGCAGCCCCTCACCGGTGCAAATAGCGGGTTTCTCCTGGTAGACTACCCGCCCCCCAGGGGGTTGAATGGGTCCTGTTTGATCGCCGGTCACCGCGGCGCGCCGCACCTTCACCAGCGTGCCATGCCAGTCGAAGAACGCGCCGGGCCAGGGCTGAAAGGCGCGCACCTGACGCTCCAACTCCGCGGCTGGACGATGAAAATCCAGCTTGCCATCCTCTTTGTTGAGGGTTGAGGCATAGGTGGCGAAAGAATCGTCCTGAGGCTGAGGGACAACGCGACCGGATAAATAGTCCGGCAGGGTTTCGATCAGCAGTTCCGCCCCCAGGACAGCCAGACGCTGCGATAGCTCGCCGGCGGTCTCATCGCGCCCTATGGGAGTGGCGCGCTGGGTCAGCATCGCGCCGGTGTCGATGCCGGCATCGAGACACATGATCGTGACACCGGTCTGCGCATCGCCGTGTAAGATGGCAGCTTGGATGGGCGCCGCTCCACGCCAGCGCGGCAGCAGCGAAGCGTGGACGTTGACACACCCTAATGGAGGCAGGTCTAACACCTCCTGACGCAGGATTTGCCCGAACGCGGCGACCACGATCAGGTCTGGCGCCCAGCAGCGCAGTTGATCCATCGCTTCTGGCTCGCGCAGCCGGCGGGGCTGGATGAACGGCAGGCGAAGTTCGAGCGCCAGTTCTTTTACCGGCGGAGGTTTAAGCGTCCGGCCTCGCCCCGATGGACGGTCGGGCTGGGTGACCACGCCGGCAAGACGATAGCGGTCATTCAGCGCTCGTAAAACTGGCGCAGCGAACTCGGGCGAACCCATAAAAACGATTGTGGAATCTGCTTCTACCTTCATCGGGGTTTCAGGAAGCGGACTTTGAAAGCACAGCAGCCAGCGCCTGGCAGACCTGCTCCACCTGCGCCTCGCTCATCACGCCGGAGAACGGCAGCGCCAATCCACGCCTGCCTAAATCTTCGGTGATCGGGAAATCCCCAGGCTGATAGCCAAACCGTTCGACCATGTACGGCTGCAAATGGATGGGGATGAAATACGGCCGGGCGGGGATGCCCTGCTCTTCGAGCCGCGCAGCGACCTCGCTGCGATCGATCCCGGCGGCGAGGCGGATCACGTAAACAAACCAACTCGCCCGGTTGGTCGTGGGCGCCAGTCGGGGTGTTTCGACCAAACCATCCAAACCGGACAGGCGCTGATTGTACCACTCCGCCACCCGCCCGCGGCGGGCGAGCAGGCTTTCCAGCCGCTCCATTTGCGCCAGACCGAGCGCCGCGCTCATCTCATCGAGGCGATAGTTGTACCCCAGGTAGGTGTGCGTGAGCCAGGTGTCGCCGGGGGCGCGGCCCTGGTTGCGCAGCGCGCGCATCCTGGCAGCGCCCTGGTCGTCGTCCGTGACGATCATTCCACCTTCGCCGGTCGTGATCTGTTTATTCGGGTAGAACGCGAACACGGCGTAATCTCCCAGGGCACCGGCTTTGCGCTCTTTGTATTCTCCGCCCAGGGCTTCACAGGCATCTTCGATCACTTTCAAGCCGAAGCGCGCCGCGATCTCACAAATCGGATCGAAATCGGCTGGTTGTCCAAAGACATCCACTGGCAGGATCGCTTTAAGCTTTGCGCCGGGCTGCACTCCCTTACGGGGCAGCCAAGTTTCAGCCGTCCGGCGGTTCAGCAGCAAGTCTTCGGTTGCCAGACACACCAGGTCGAGATCGATGTTGCCGGTCAATGGATCGACATCTACAAATACGGGGACGGCGCGCTCGAACAGCAGCGCGTTGGCGGAGGCGACGAAAGAAAAGGGCGTCGTGATGACCAAATCCCCCTCGCTGATTCCAGCGGCGTGGACACAGAGGTGCAGACCTGCAGTGCCGGAATTGACACCGATGGCGTGTTTACGCCCGGTGTAGGCGCGGAAGGCGTCTTCGAACGCGCCGATTTTATCCCCCATGCTCAGGTTTGGGGTGCGCAGAACCGCCGCGACCGCCTCACGCTCTAGTTCGGTCAGGTCAGGGGATGACATTGGGATGCGGTATTTTGAAGCCACACAAGTCTCCTCAAGCTATGCGGGCCAGATGGCGCCGGAGCGGACGATCCCTTTCTCAGGGACGTCTTCCTTTACGGTCGCGCCGTTGCCAATTCGAGCGCCCGCGCCGATCGTGACGCGCAGATTGAGCGTTGCGCCCATCCCCACCAGCGCCCCCGCACCGATCTTGACCTCGCCCGCCAGAATCGCTCCGGGAGAGATGTTGACCAGGTCGTCCAGGACGCATTCGTGCGAGATGATCGCGCCGGTGTTCACGATGCAGCCAAACCCCAGTTTCGCTTCGCTGCCGATATAAGCCTGGGGAAAAATCTGGACGCCCACTTCCACAACTGCGCTTGGCTCGACAAACGCGGCCGGGTGAACAACCGCCGGGCAGACGAACCCGGCCTCAGCCAGCCGGTCAAAGACCTGGATGCGGGTAGAGATATTGCCAATGCCCCCGACCGCGTTCACCGCCTGGCGCACCCCGCCAGCATAAAGGTGTTTCAGAACTTCTGCGCTGCCGAGCACTGGCAGCCCCATGATCTGCGTCCCCGCCTGGAGACCGTCGTCCACGACCCCGACGATTCTATAAATGTGCAGCGCCCTCAGCAGGTCGATCAGGGCTTTGCCATGTCCGCCGCCCCCGTACACGACGATCGCGGCAGGGTCGAAGGAGGCTTGGGTCGTTTCAGGGGAGGCGCCCGATCCGGCTGCTGCTCCAAGCGAACGCAGCATTGTCTCGGTTACCAGCCGGTCGGTCGGAAGCTGCTCCAGATCGATCCCGAGTTGTCGGGCGAGCGCGAGCGCCGGCTGGGTGATCCGCAGCCCCGCCGGCGTGGATAGATTTCCGCTGGATGGGACTTCCGGGCTGGAGGCGGACGGCTCTTGGGGTTTCCAGTTATGATCGCCGGCAATGTAGCACAACAACTCACCAGCGCGCACGGTCTGTCCCTGTTCCAGGCGCAGCCCGACGATGTATCCGCTCGTTTCGGCTGTAAAATCCGCAGCGGATTTGGTCGTTTCCAACGTAGCCAGCAGATCACCTGTGGAGACGCGTTGACCTTCTATAATATGAAGCGCGACGAGCACTGCTTCAGTTTCATTTGGATTCAACAGGGGGATTTTGATGGGTTCCGCCATTTGGAATGCTCAGAGGTGATTATTTTACCTGTTATACGATTTTTTGGCTGATCCGCATAATGCGTTCGACGTCGGGCAGCACCTGCGCCTCCAACGGTCCGCTGGATGGGATCGGTAAGTCCAGCGCGCCCAACCGCTCCGCCGCGAGCAGGCGTGGACCGAGCGCTTGAGCGGCTCTGGCAATCACTTCGGCGCCCCAGCCAAACGACACCCCGCCTTCTTCGAGCGCGATCAAGCGTCCGGTTTGCCGGGCGGAAGTGAGGATCGCCCCGGTTTCGATTGGGGCAAGCCGGGTGGGCGCGACGATCTCGACAAAGACCTCCTGTTCGAATGCCAGCCGCTGCGCCGCCTGCCTGGCAAGGTCTACCATATAGCCATAACAGGTAAGCGTGATGACCGGGGGCGGCGCCCCGTGCACGCGTAGGAGGTAAACGGGTGTCGGTCTTGCTCCAGGAACGCCTTGGGCAGGTTGCGCAGCTTCTATCTGGGTTATCTCGAATTCGGTGTCGCTCTGCGGTTCGTGGATCGATTGCAGGTATGACAGTTTGTTCTCGATAAACAGAACCGGATCCTCGCCGGTCAGAATCGCCTCCGAGAGCAGTTTTCCAGGGTCGCCAACTGCGCACGGCGCCAGTATTTCCAGCCCCGGGGTTCCCAGGAAGTGCTTTTCGAGGGTTTGGCTGTGGGTGGGTCCGTAGCCGCGCCGCCCGCCCATTGGCGTGCGCACAACCAGCGGGACGCGCGCCTGGTCGTTGTACATCCAGCGGAACTTGGCGGCGTGGTTGATGAGTTGATCCGCCGCCAGGGTCAGAAAATCGCCAAACATGATTTCAACCACCGGTCTCAAGCCGCGCAGCGCTATTCCAGCCGCCAGCCCGACGATCCCGGCTTCGGAAATGGGCGTCGCGATCACCCGCCCTGGGTAAGCCGTAGAAAGGCCGCGGGTGACTTTGAAGGCGCCGCCGTAAGGATCCAGGACGTCCTCGCCCAGCAGCAGCACGCGCGCGTCGGTCGAAAATGCCCGTTGAAGACCGGAGTTGAGCGATTCTAGAACTGTGGTCATTTGAGATTTTCGCTCAGATCGAGATCGGTCGGGAACGGATCCTCGAGCGCGGCTTGAAACGCCGCGTGGATTACCGCCTGTGTTTCGCGCTCGATTTTTAACCGGGCGGACGGTTCCAGCCGGCTTGCCTGGATTGTCACGGGGTCGCGCCGGCAGCGCATTTCGGCGAGCGCTTCAGTCGGGCGGGTGTCATCGCCTTTCGAGTGTGGTCCGAACCGGCAGGTGTGCAGGATCAGCGCTTGAGGTTCGCCGTTGCGTGCGGCGCTCAGCCGCGCCTGTGCTTCCGGCAGAATTTCGGTCACGTCGCTGGTGTCCAGTTCGCCGACCGGGATGCCAAAGGCGGCAAACCGCGCCGGGATCGAACCCGCCAGGGAGAGCTCGACCGGGGTGGTCTGGGCGATGCGGTTGTTCTCGACCACATAGAGAACCGGCGCCTGCCACAAAGCCGCCATGTTCAACGTTTCATACAGCACCCCTTCACCCAAAGTCCCATCCCCCAGGAAAACTACTGCCGCAGCCCCGCTGTTCTTGAACTTTTCCGCCAGCGCCATCCCCGTGCCGACCGGCGCCACACCGCCCTGAACGCCGTTCGAGTAAAAATTGCGCCAGTGCAAATGCTGCGAACCGCCTCTGCCCCCGCACACTCCGCTGGCTTTGCCCATCAGCTCGGCGAACAAACTCCGCGGATCCCCGCCGTACGCCAGGAAATGCCCATGGCTGCGGTGGTTGCTGAACACAATATCTTGCGCCGCAAGACCTGTAAGCACGCCGACGGCGTTGGCTTCCTGACCCAAACAGGTGTGGGTGGTCCCATAGAACACCCCTTTGACGAAATTCTCGATTACGGTCTCTTCAAAAAGGCGGATCAGATAGAGCCGGCGATAAAGCATTTCGTTGAAGTCGTTGCTCGTTGGGGGCATGTGGTTTTACTTTTCCTGTGGCAGCGACGCTTGGTTCGAATGCGCGCCCATGAATTCTTCGGCGGTTGCGTGCCCCGGTTGGCTGATCCCTTCGCGTTTAACGGCTTTCACGAGGGTTATCGCCAGAATGCGCACATCCAGCCAGATCGACCAGTGCTCCACGTACCAGACGTCCAGGCGGAATTTGTCTTCCCAGGTCAACGCGTTGCGCCCATGGATCTGCGCCCAGCCGGTGATGCCGGGCAAGACCTCATGCCGGCGCGCTTGTTCCGGCGAATAGCGCTCCAGGTATTGCATCAGCAGCGGGCGCGGTCCCACCAGGCTCATTTCGCCGCGGAGCACATTGAACAACTCGGGGAGTTCATCCAGGCTGACGCCGCGTAAAAAATGTCCAAACCCGGTAAGGCGCTGCTCATCCGCAAGCAGATTCCCGTCCGGATCGCGCAAGTCGTTCATCGTGCGGAATTTATAGATCCAAAACGGTTTGCCGCGGTATCCGGGCCGCTGCTGGCGAAAGATGACCGGTTTACCAAGCTTGAGGCGCACCAGGAGCGCCAGAGCGATCAGCAGCGGCGAGATCAAGACCAAACCAAGCGACGTGAGCAGCAGGTCAAAAACTCTCTTCGCAAGTGGAACGCCCCGAGGAAACATCGCTTATTGCACAAACTCCATGCTTGGGATGGGCTTGCTTTGCTGGAGTTGTTCCAAAATCCCGATCAGGTCGGGGATCCAATCCGGCTGCCGGGCGATCTGGAGCCAAATCGCGGTTTTTCCTGCCCTGGCAAGCGGGGCGAGAGACGGCAGCCCTTCCGGCACGCTTCCAGAGAGGAAGCGCAAAACGATTTGACCGTTCTCTACCGAGATCGAAGACAACCCGGCGCGTTCGGCAAGCTGTTTGATTTTAAATTGTAAGAAGAGATTTTGGACCGCTTCCGGCACGGGTCCGAAACGGTCGGCAAGTTCTTCACGCATCGCTTCCAGCTCGGTGCGCGTGCGCAAGTTTGCCATGCGGCGGTAAAGACCCAGGCGCACTTTCTTATCCGCAACGTAATCGGCGGGGATAGCGGTCGGGAGGGGCAGCTCGACGTTGACCGGGGTTAATTGCAGTTGCAGTTGTTGGAGGGCTGGCGCCGGGGCTTCTTTGAGCCCGTGTTCTTTGCGCAACTGCTGCACTGCCTGAGACAGCAGGCTGGTGTACAGATGAAAACCGACTGCCGCGATGTGTCCGTGCTGGCGGCTGCCCAAAATATCGCCGGTTCCGCGGATTTCCAGATCGCGCATGGCAATCGAGTAGCCGGCGCCGAGTTGGGTGTTCTCGGCGATTGTCTCCAGGCGCTGGCGCCCTTCATGGGATGGCGATTTGCGGTTGTGGCGGAAGAAATAGGCGTAGGCGCGCTGCGCTCCCCGTCCTACCCGGCCGCGCAGCTGATAGAGCTGCGCCAGCCCAAAGGTATCCGCCCGATCGACGATAAGGGTGTTGGCGTTGGGAATGTCCAATCCGGATTCGATGATGGATGTAGAGAGCAGCACATCGATTTCAGCCCGGGTGAACGCTTCCATGCGATCCGCCAGTTCGGTTTCATTCAACTGTCCATGGGCAATGGCGATGCGCGCTTCGGGGATAAGTTGTTTCAGATGGGCGTGCATCGCGCCGATCGTTTGAACCCGGTTGTGCACAAAGAAGACCTGCCCGCCGCGTTCGATTTCGCGCAGGATGGCTTGTTTGACCAGCCGGCGCGAATACGGACCAACGTGGGTGATGATCGGCAGGCGCTCTTCGGGCGGCGTGTTGATGGTAGAAATGTCCCGCACGCCGCTCAACGCCATGTAAAGCGTCCTCGGTATCGGCGTAGCGGTCAGCGTGAGCACGTCCACTTCGGTGCGAATTTTCTTGAGCTGCTCTTTGTGTGTGACCCCAAAGCGCTGTTCCTCGTCGATGACCAGCAGCCCCAGGTCTTTGAACACCACATCGGATGAAAGCATCCGATGCGTGCCAATGACGATGTCGATTTTCCCTTTTTGCAGTTCTTCCACAATCTGACGCTGGCGCTGAGGCGAGCGGAAGCGCGAGAGCATTTCGACTGAAACCGGGAAGGCAGCCAATCGCTCGGTGAACGTCTGGTGATGCTGCTGCGCCAGAACGGTGGTGGGTACCAGGATCGCGACCTGGCGTCCGTCCATGACGGCTTTGAACGCCGCCCGCAGCGCAACTTCGGTCTTGCCATAGCCTACGTCCCCACAGATCAGGCGGTCCATCGGGCGGGCGGATTCCATGTCCTGCTTCACCTCAGCCAAGACGCGCATCTGGTCATCGGTTTCGATGTATGGGAAGCTGGCTTCCAGTTCCTTTTGCCAGGCTGAATCGGAGTTGAACTGGTGACCGGCAATAATGCTTCGCCGGGCGTAAAGCTTGAGCAAATCCTCGGCAATTTCCTGCACCGCCTCTTTGACATTTGCCTTTACGCCGCGCCACTCCTGGCTCCCTAAACGAGAAAGCGTAGGCTGGCGGCTGTCCGGCCCGACGTAGCGGGTGAGGCGGTCAGCCTGGTGAACCGGGACAAACAACTGGGCTTCGTCGGCGAATTCGACGTTCAGGTACTCGCGCTCGACGCCCTCCACGCTGCGGCGAACGAGCCCGGTATAGCGACCGATCCCATGATCTATGTGCACCACAAAATCGTCGATCTGCAGGTCGGCGTAGCCGGCTTCCGGCGCTTCAGCAAAGCGTTTTGGTCGCCGGCGCGGTTCGGGCCGCCGCCACCCGAAAACTTCCCCGTCGGTCAGCAGGTGGATAATTTGTCCGTCATCGGCTTGAAAATCCCAGCCATCCGAAAGGCTTCCTTCGATGAAGGTGGGAAGCGCCCGACCGTTAGCCAGAATCCTTTGTTCATCCCATAATTCCTTCAGGCGCGGGCATTGGCGGGAGATAACGACCAACCGTTCGCCCTTCTGGAAACGGGCGGTCAGGTATTCCATAAATAATTTTAGCCGGCCCGAGAAGCGCGGCCCCGCTTGAAAGCGGCTTGAAATGGCAGTTTTATCCCCGGTAGCGGGCGGTTCATCCTCATCAAAGAGGCTCGGACCCAGGTTGAGCCAATTGTGCGCGGGGATCATCTCGGCGATTTCTTCCTGGGTGAGGTACGGGACCGGAAAGTCACCGGGCAAGGTTCCTTCTGCGATCGAATCCTGGCGCAGTTCCACCGCCTGCTGTTCGATATCTGCAATCGCATTCTGCACAGCCTGACCGTTGTCGAGCAAAACCAGGGAAGCGGGCGGCATGTACTCCAGCAGGCTGGAGCGCGCCTGATGAAATAACGGGATCATGAACTCGTTTAGCTCTTGACCTGGATTTTGCAGTTCGAAATCCGGGGGGGGGAGGAATTCACGCGCGGGAGTGAGCAGCAGGCGCCCGCTGATGGATCCATTCTGGGGGTGGACGGTCCTTTGGGTGGATGGATCGAATGACCGCATCGTATCGATCTCGTCGCCAAAGAACTCCACTCGGATTGGCAGCGCCGCGGAGGAGGGCCAAATATCTAAGATCCCGCCGCGGCGGGAAAACTGACCCGGCGCGATCACAATGTTTGCAGCCTCGTACTCGAGCGCGACGCACAACCGTGCCAGCTCGCCAAGCTGCAGCGTCTGACCGGTCTTGAGCGTCCGCGAGGCTTTCAGAAACTCCCGGCGCGGCAGGGTGCGCGTCATCAGCGCTCGAATCGGCGCGACCAGAACCGGGGACTGCTCTGGACGAGACGCCGCCGGGATGTGATAAGCCGCCAGGGTTGTCAACGCGGTGAGGCGCTCGCGGCGGATATTATCCCCCCAGGCGGCGTTTTCGTAGAACAGGGGGTTTGGCTCAGGGAAAAACAGGCGCGGCGTCTCGGGCAACCAGAACCCCAACTCGTCCAGGATCGTGAGGGCGCGATCCGTGCGATCGGTGATCAGCAGAAAGGGTTGTTGATACGCCTGATACAGCGCCGCCAAAACCGGCAGTTGGGCGGCGCGCGGCAGTCCCAGCGGCGGATGGGTCCGGTCAGCGCGGATGGCGTCGATGATGGGCTGGCAAGAGCGCAGAACCGGTTGGAGTAGAACTTCTAAATACGAATGTTGACTCATTGGGTTTCGATTTCACCATTAAATCGGTTCATGGAGACTTCCAGACCGTCTCGCACGTAAGTCAGGATGGCCTCGACACAGGTTTCCAGGGT
Organism: Anaerolineae bacterium UTCFX2; assembly: GCA_002050125.1. Classification (GTDB taxonomy): domain Bacteria; phylum Chloroflexota; class Anaerolineae; order Anaerolineales; family UBA4823; genus UTCFX2. The sequence continues at coordinate 26,743 of MWTA01000057.1, forward strand.
GTGTTCCAGGATTTTCATTTCGGAAGCGGAAAAGCTGTTCAGGACGTGACCAGCCGCGCCTTTGCGGCTTTGGGGACGCCCCACGCCGATGCGCAAGCGCGGGAATTCCTGAGTCCCGAGCTTTTCAATGATCGATTTCATGCCCTTGTGCCCGGCTGATCCGCCGCCCGGGCGCAGGCGCAGCATGCCAAAAGGCAGGTCGATATCGTCGTAGGCGACCAGCAGCCCCTCAAGCGGGACTTTGTAATAACGCACCAGCGCCGCGATCGATTGACCCGAAAGGTTCATATAGGTTTGGGGCTTGACGAGCAGCATCCGCTGGTTTTCAAATTCGGTCTTCACAACGAGCGCCTTGTGCTCATAGCGCGAAAACCTCACCCCTAGCCGGTGCGCCAGATGATCCAGCGCTATAAAACCGACGTTGTGCCGCGTGTCGCGGTACTCCGCTCCCGGGTTTCCCAAGCCGGCAACCAGAACCGGGGCGGGGGTTTCGTTGTTCATCCCGAAGATCTGCTTCAGTATCATCTTTTACGCCTGAGCGAGCGGGCAGCCTGATAGACCAGCCCGAGCGCGAATAATCCGAACGCGGTCAGGATTCCGAGCCCAACGCTCGATAGAATGTTTTGCCGGCTCACGGAAACCGGGTTTTTGAACGCGGCCGCCGGCGCGCGGGTGGGTGTCGCCGCGGGCGTCGGGGTGAAGGCTGCCGGAGCGGGCGCAGCCGTTGCGGTTGTAATCGCCGCGGTCGGAACTACTGTAGGCGGCGCAGGAGTGCTGGTTTCGATCGGGGTGTAGTTCCGCACGCGCAGGTCCTTCACGATCACCGATTGCTGGCTGCCGTCTGTAAAATTGACTTGCAGCCTCAATTGATAGTTGCCGTCGGTCAGTTTGCTGGTATCCCACAACACCAGCATCGTCCCGGTCACCGCCTGAATCCCCTGATGGATCCAGAACCAGGTCTCGGTCGGATCGTCCATATAACCGAAAGTGAGCTCCACGCTTTGAAAATTGGTCGCGGTGGTATCCACCACAACGGGGACGCTGCCTTGCAGCGCCTGTCCTGCTTTGGGCGAGATAATTTGCACGGAGTTGGCGGGCAGTTCGATCAGAGAGGGGGTTGAAAGCAGCGCGGGTTGTGTGGGCTGCTCCTGGCGCGCCTGAACCGCAGACTTCGGCAGGGAAGCTGCTAGAAAGACGAACAGGACCAGGCTTATCAAGTAGCGCATGACAATTGATTACTATATCATGGTCGAGCATAAGGGTCAATCAATTTTGCGCGGCGCAATTTTGTTCGGCTGGATCCGGCGGTCTCATCGGCGTTCTCCTTTCACATCGCGGTCTTGATCGCCGCAGTTGGGCATTAACGAGGCATCAGGTAGGTCAATTTATGGTAAACTCATTTCGTGAAAATGATCCTGTTGCCAAGAGGGAAAAAGTTGTGACGCGCTCGCGAACCGAACTCATGGTTACGCGCCTGCGGGAGATGCAGGCTGCCTCGCCAGACATTGAAGCCTCTGCAGTCGTTTCTGTGGATGGGTTAATTATGGCTTCCGCTTTGCCCGGCGATGTTGAAGAAGATCGGGTGTCTGCCATGTCCGCCGCCATGCTCAGCTTGGGAGAGCGCATCGCCAGCGAACTGGGGCGCGGCGGGCTGGAACAGGTGTACATCCGCGGGAATATGGGGTATGTGTTGGTGACGGCAGTTGGCGAGGAAGCTGTGTTGACTGCCCTGGCGCGCGAAAACGCCAAACTCGGGCTGGTCTTTCTCGAAATGCGGCGGGCGGCTGAACATCTAGCCAGGGTAGTTGGTTGATGGGAATTGTATTTCAAGCGGTTTGCTAAACCTGTGGGGAGCGCCACACTCTATGGCTCTCCCCACTTCCTTTGTTGGACGGATGGAGGCGTGTAGATGACTACGAAATATATCTTCTTTACGGGTGGCGTGGTCAGCTCGGTGGGGAAAGGCGTCACTGCTGCCGCAATCGGACGCTTGTTGAAAGAGCGGGGTTTCTCGGTGGCGGTGCAGAAGTTGGACCCGTATATTAATGTCGATCCCGGCACGATGAGCCCTTATCAGCATGGCGAGGTGTATGTGCTGGATGACGGCGCGGAAACCGACCTGGACTTAGGGCATTACGAACGCTTCATCGATGTCAGCCTCAATCGGGTCTGCAATGTGACAACCGGTCAGGTCTACGCTGAAGTGATCAGCAAAGAACGCCGGGGTGACTATCTCGGAGGCACCATCCAGGTCATCCCCCACATTACCAACGAGATCAAACGCCGGATTGGCTTAGTCGCCAAGACCACCGGAGCGGAGATCGTGCTGGTCGAGATTGGCGGCACGGTGGGCGACATCGAATCGCTGCCCTTTCTGGAGGCGTTGCGCCAGATGCGCATCGATGTTGGCCGCGAGAATACAATTTACATCCATGTCACCTGGCTGCCCTATATCGGAGCGACCGCCGAGCTTAAAACCAAGCCCACCCAACACTCTGTGCGCGAACTGCGTTCGATTGGTATTTCGCCAGACGTGGTCGTGGCGCGCTCGGACCACCCCGTAGAAGACGAGCTATGCGAGAAGATCGCCCTTTTCTGCGACGTCGAGCGCCGCGCTGTGATCCCATTGGTGACCGCAGACGTTCTGTATGAAGTGCCTTTGATTTTGGAAAAACTTAATATTGGGGATTACTTATTGGAGCGCTTCAAGCTGGAGCAGCGCCGCGAGCCAGATTTTCGCGAATGGGAGCGCCTGGTGCAGGAGGTGCGCAGGAAAAAGCCGACGGTGAGAATAGCGCTGGTGGGAAAATATGTAGAATTGCACGATGCCTACTTCAGCGTTCGTGAAGCGTTGGAGCATGGCGGGCTGGCGCTGGGGCTCGAGGTCCAAATCGATTGGGTTCATTCGTCTGACCTAGAAAAAGAGCGCGGCTGGGCGGTTGTAAAAAATGCGGATGGGATCCTGGTCCCGGGTGGGTTTGGGAGCCGGGGGATCGAAGGGAAAATTCGCGCAATTCGCTATGCGCGTGAAAATGAAGTCCCTTACCTGGGTTTGTGCTTAGGGATGCAGCTCATGGTGATCGAGTTTGCGCGCCACATCCTGCAAAGCGACGACCCAAATTCGACCGAGTTCGACCGCACTACCGAATATCCGGTGATCGACTTGATGCCCGATCAGCGATCGATCGCGGACATGGGCGGCACAATGCGCCTGGGGCTGTACCCTTGCCAGTTGGTCAAGGGCACCCGCGCCGCGAAGGCATACGCAACAGAATTGGTGGAAGAGCGCCATCGCCACAGGTTTGAGCTGAACAACGCCTATCGTGATGTCCTGCAAAAAGGGGGGATGCTGTTTTCGGGCATCTCGCCGGACGGCAGGCTGGTCGAGATTGCCGAGTTGGCGAACCATCCCTTTATGGTTGGGACGCAGTTCCATCCCGAGTTTTTATCGCGCCCCAACCGACCGCACCCGCTTTTCGCCGCATTTCTGGATGCAGCCCGCCGGAGGGCGGGGATCCCTGACCGGCTTCAAGAGGTGGCTCAGGAGGTCCCTGCGCCGGAGAAAAGCGCCGCGGTCGTTTCCTGATTCGATTTTGTGTAAGTGTCTGGCTAAGAAAGGGCCGATCGAGTAATGATGTTACCGCCCGATCGCTGCTTTTAGGTCATTCGGGCTGCGTTTCGGGCTGCTCTTCGACGGGCTCGCTGGAGATCTGGCGCAGGGCTTCGTCCAGCGTCAGGTTCTCGCGGCGCATCCCTGGCGCAGGCGTCCCACAGTAAGGGCACAGGTTCCAGGGCAATTCCATCAGCTTGCCGCATTTGTGGCAGTTCTTTCGCAGCTTGGTATGACAGTTGGGGCACACCATCCAGTTTTCGCGAATGTGCCTGGCGCAGCCCGGGCAAAGCATACTCTCCTCAATAGATTGGAGCAGCGCTTCTTCCTCGAGCGAGTGCTGGTATTCCTCCTCCAGCGTGCGCGGCGGGCGCAGAATCAGGTAGATCAGGATGCCCGGCAAGAAAAGCACCGCCACGACCAGCACCGCCAGGATGCGCGTCAGCGGGTCGCGCGCACGTTGGCGGATATCGCGATAAGTCCAGATGATCAGGCTGAGCCACAGGGCGGCGACGAATGCCCCTCCCCAGGCAGCTAAAAACAACATGAAATTACTCAGAGCGGATGGATCGAAGCGCATGGGTTTCTCCGTTGGGGCGATTATAGCACGATAATCGGGTCGCCCGAATTACAGCCTGATCGGAGCGCGCCGCCCGCTCGGCCTTTTCCAAATGTGGCAGATGACTTGTCTGTCCAGGCAGCCTGGAGTATATTTGGGCTGGGTTCGGGTTTTCTGGCGGGTTGGAGGCATTTATGAGGGAGCAGAACGCGATCTATCGGATCAAGGATTTAGAGGCAGCCGAACGGCCGCGCGAGCGGCTGGCGAAGGTTGGACCTCAGGCGCTGAACAATGCGGAATTGATCGCAATTCTGCTGCGCGTGGGGGTCACCGGGGAAAGCGCGGTCCAGGTTGGGCAGCGCTTGCTAAACAAACTGGGCGGCTTGCAGGGCATCCACAAGGCGGGCTTCGCCGAGGTCTGCGCCCAGCATGGGATCGGTCCGGCAAAAGCGGCTCAGCTCAAAGCCGCAATCGAGCTTGGCAGGCGCCTGGCGGTCGAATCGCCCGAAGAGCGCCCGGCGATCCACAGCCCCGGCGACGCAGCCCAGTTGGTAATGTACGAGATGGGCGCTTTGGAGCAGGAAGAGCTGCGCGTGATGCTGTTGGACGTGCGCAACCGGGTGGATAAGATTCTGACTGTTTATAAGGGATCGTTGAACACTTCCCAGGTGCGCGTGGGCGAAACGTTCAAAGAAGCCATTCGAGCCAACGCGGCGGCGATCATCATTGTCCATAATCACCCCAGCGGAGACCCTTCTCCCAGCCCGGAAGATGTCGCCTTGACGCGAGCGGTCGTCCAGGCTGGCAAGCTGCTGGATGTGGACGTGCTCGATCACTTGGTGATTGGGAAAGGGAAGTTTGTCTCGCTAAAGGAGCGCGGGTTGGGGTTTGGCTAATCGGTGCGGCGAACGCTGAAACCGATAAATTCGCCGCTCGGGGCGAGCCATTCAGTGTCGACATGCTGGACGCTGGACGAGCGAGGACCGATCTTCAGCAGATTAAGTAATTTTTCTAGATTTTCGCGGCTGCCTTCAGCCATCAACTCGACCGTGCCATCCCAGCGGTTGCGCACCCATCCGGCGAGGCGCAACTGCACCCCCCATTGTTGCACGAATGCTCGAAAACCCACCCCCTGCACACGGCCTCGGACGGTGGCGTGCAGGCAGGCATCTGCATCTGGTTGATTCATCGATTCCCTCGGGTCGAACCTACCTCAAAATAGCGGCGTTCACACCGATGAACCGCGCAGGTTCAGCAGCGCCATGATCAAAGGCACCGCGAGCACCGCCAGCAGCAGAACCCCCCAGGGCAGGAGATTCTGGAATGCCTTCAAAGCCACGTTTTGCGAAAGGACCTCGCGCTGCCAGTCGCGTTCGAGTTGGCTGAGATCCTTTCCAAAGGCGTGTTTGAAACCGCTTTCGCAATCCATCCCGTTGGCGTAAGCGGTGATGAGCGTTTTCAAGCCGGATGCCCCAAAGCGATTGTGCAGATAACCCGTAAAGGACTGGGCTTCTGCGTAGGAAAGCAAGGCGCTGGAAGCTTCTCGCGGGAAGGCTTCGCACAGCGAACGAATCGGCAGCAGCTGGTCTTGAGCGGCTGATTCTTGCAGCAGAATCTGATAATCGGGGTTTGGGTAAAGCTCCGCCGCGGACGCCAAGCCTTCTCTCAGCCAGACTGGCAGATTGAAATAGGCGGGACCCACGTCCCGGTACATTAGGACGTGCATCAATTCGTGCGGGATGCGCTGGCGGGCTAAAAGCTGCTGTTCGGGGGTTTGGGGCAGGGCGATCAGGATCACGCCCAGGTCGGGGTCGGCGTGACCCGCTACCCAGCTTTCACCGCCGATGTTGAGCGCCGTTTGGAGCGCGGCTGAATCGGCATAAGTGTAAATCTGGATTGCGCCCGCCTCGGGCATGGGGAGCAAGTTCTGGATCTTCTGCTGACCGTCCTGCGCAATGTCCAGGATTTCTTGAGCGAACTGCAGATCGCCGTCATACCAATAGGCGCTGAGATCCTTTTCTTTCAGCGCTTGCCAGTCGAAACGATTGTCCGTATAAACGAAAAAATCAACGGGGCTGGTGAAGGTGTTTCCCGTTTGAAATGTCAGCTCCCAATGAAAACGGATGGCAGAAAACGGACGGAACGAATAATCCTCGGTGGAGTGAGTATAGGTCAATTTGTAGCGCCGAAACCCGGCGGTTTCTACCTCAGCCAGACCGACATTAGTGCGGGTGTCCCGGTCTGCTTGAAAGAAAATGACCGCAGCTTTGATCGGACTGGTCGAGACCACCTCCGCCTCAAACTGGATCGTTTCCCCGAAAACATGCGTGACCTTAGTCTGCAAGGTTTCGACCTGGGTGTAAACCCGGCTCGGGGCGGAAAGCACGCTCAGGAAGATCAATGCCAGGGTGGATAACAGCCCTAAACGCATCTTATGCCCCCAAAATGGTGAGCAGCGGAGTGATTGTGAGCGGACTGATGATCGTGGTGATGAACACCGCTGAACTGGCAAAAGCCGGGTTGGCGTCGTACTCGGTGGATAATAACGTGGTTATGACCGCGGTTGGCATTCCAGCCTGTAATGCCAGCGTGCCTCCGGTTTGACCGAACAACCCAAAGTGCGGCAGGATCAACGCAGCCAGAACTGGGCTGACGACCAGCCGCAGACCGGCAATTAAGGCGATGGGCGCCCATTGGACTCGGAAATTACCAGACTTTAGTTGTAAACCCAGCAAGATGATCATGCATGGGATGGCTGCATCGCCCAACAACTGCGCCGCCCGCGCCAGCGGAACGGGGATCCTCCAGCCGGTGTTGATGAAAAGAAGAGCCAGCAATACGGCGTAGATCAGGGGCAGTTTCAAGAGGTTCAGGGTCGCTTTCTTCAGATCGGTTGAACTCAGCGATGCAATCACCGTGCCCGCAGTATAGGCGAGGCTGATGTTAACCACGAAGAACAAGCCGGCAATCGGGACTGCCTCCGGTCCGAATGCAAACAACACCACCGGCAGCCCATAGTTGCCGGCGTTCATAAACACGGTTGCCATCACCGTGCTGGAAATCAGCGTTCGATCGAACTTTAAAGCTGCCCCGGCGATCCAGGTAATCACGCCCAGGATCAAAACCAGGACAAAGGAGAAGAGCGCTACGCGTAGAAATACGATGTTGTCAATGTTGCTTTGGGTGAGCAAATTGAAAATCAGGCACGGGCTGAAAACATACAGGACGAGTTGGGAAAGCGAGCGGGGGTTGAGTTCAGTAAAACTGCCCAGCAGGGCTCCCACCCCGGCGATTAAAAAAATTGGCAGTAAATTATTGAGAAGTATGACGAACAGTTCATTCAATCGGAACGATCCTCTTCGTCATCCAAAAGATCGTCCAACTCTTCAATGTCAGAATATCATTGATCTTCATCGGCTTCGCTGCGAGGCTCGTCCGGGAAATCGAAAAAAGGTATAAACTTGACGCCCTCGGTGAAGGTCAGGTTCTCGAGGGCTGACTCGATGAACTCCAGGTCGTCATCATTATCAGCCTCCTCGTACAGACCTTCCAGCGCTTCGCGCACGTCCTCCCCCCCGATCTGAGAAAGCGACCAGATGCTGGCGGAACGGGCATATTCATCGGGGTCGTCCAGCAGCTCGAGCAAGAATGAGACCGCTTCCTCGAGCTCAAGCTCTCCCGCGGCACGGGCGGCTTCGGCGCGCAAAATCGGGATTGGGCTCTCCAGCATCGCCATTACGTGGGTCTTCCAGTCCGGGTTGGCAGAGCGCCCCATCGCGAGCAGGGCGCTGGCTTTCCAATTCTTATCCTTGGAGGCGAACGCTTTCTCGATCAGCGGTGTGACTTCCTCGCGGCTCGAAAAACCCAGTGATTCCAGGGCAGCCCGGCGAACCTGGTCAGCCTCTGCCTCTTCGGTCAGTTTTAATAGGGTGTCTTCGATCGCCGCGAGCCGGGCAGCCGGGATTTCTTCGATTTCTCCGGCATAAATGAACCGGCTGAGCCCCGTAGCCGCAGCCGCGCGCACGTCGCAGTCCTGGTCTTGCTGGATTAAGTTCAGAAAGGTGTGAATGAGTTCGGTCTGCTCGTATTCCCAAAGCGTGTGGACTGCCAGCAGGCGTACGCCCGGGTCGCGGTCTTCGAGGGCGAGCTGACCAAGCGCCATGAAGTCGAGCAGGAAGTCGTGCGCGCCCAGTTCTTCGATATCCTCCATCAACGCCTTTCTGCGCCAGAGCGGGAGCTGTTCCCATATGAACCTTAATTGTTCCAACTCGTTTGGCTCCAGGTCCGAGAGACGGTTCAAAACGCGCGGGTTCACTGGGGTGTCAACATCCAATAAGGACTGGATGACGTTCTCAAGCGGAATTTCGTTCATTTCGTTCAGGGATGACATTGTACAAAAACTGTCTTGCGCGGCAATTATGGGAGCTGGATCGGGTTGATAAAGTCCTGCAAGTTGATGTAGATCAGCAAAAGCAGCAGGAGCGTGAAGCCGACTAGGTGAACGGCATTCTCGAATTTTGCCGGCACGCGCCGGTGAATGATGAGTTCTGGCAGGGTCAGCAAGATTCGACCGCCATCCAGCGCCGGTATGGGCAGCAAATTCATGATGCCTAGGGAAATCGAGATCATCATAAAGAACCACAGCGGGCTCTGAATGCGCTGGTAAATATCGAACATCCCTTTGTACCCGACCAGGCGACCTTCCTGGGGCTGGGCTTCGCCGCTCAAGAGTCTTACCGGCAGCAAGAGGATGCCGCGCACATTTTCAAACGCAGCGTACGCGCCGCGGTATGAGGCGGTTGCCAGGCTGACCGGCTGAGTGGGGTTGGTGAGCGCCACTCCCATCGCCCCTTGACCTTCGGGCGGGTTGAGGCGCGGCACCAGCGTGTAGGTCAGCAGCTCTTCGCCGCGGCGCACCACGATAGTCACCGGTTTGCCCAGGTTATCCGCCGTGTTGGTTTGCAGCCGTTCAATGCTGTCGACTGGCGTCCCGTTGATCGAGACAAACAGGTCTCCGGGCAGCAGCCCGGACTCGGCAGCCGGAGAGCCCGGGGAAATTTCCTGGATGATCACTTTGTTTGGAACCGGGTTGCCCAGGGAGTAAAACAGCAGCACGCCCAGGATTATGCCGACCAGAATGTTCGTCATCGGGCCCGCAAAGAGCACGCCCAAGCGGACCCAGGGGCTGGCGGCGGCAAGTCCGCCCGCGACTGTGGGATCGTTCTCGCCCTTTGGACGCACAAAACCCCCTAGGGGAATCCAGTTCAGCGTAAACTCGGTGCCGCCGCGCTCGAAGAGCTTGACCAGGCGCGGCGGGAAGCCGATCCCGAATTCTTCAACTTCCACTTTCAACAGCTTGGCGGCGATGAAATGCCCCAACTCATGGACAAAAATCAAGGCTGCCAGCCCAAGGACAAATTCAAAAATTGGCATTCAGTTGTACCCTTAATGTAATCGAGCTCCAATTCCGCTCAAACCTATATTATAACGTGTCCAACTCGAATAACAAGGCAATCGCCGGAGCGAACTGTCGATTTTCTAACGCGATTCTAACGCATGGCGGAGGGAAGTTCTAGTCCAGGTTGTTTGTGACCAGGCGCGCCTGCTCGCCAGGCGCGGCGCTCAGCACTTGGATCACGCCGTCGAGCTGGTTCAGGCGGTCAATCACGTGCTGGGCTTCTGAGGTCGGGCAGATGACATGCACGTTGGGACCCGCATCGACCGTGAAGCAGGCTGGCAAGCCCCCTCTGCGCCAGCCTTGCACCGAACGCATCACCAGGATTGTGGCTGGGAGCCAGTACATCAGCCCGGGCGAACCGGTTAGCATCACGGCGTGCATGAGATTGCTGTCCAGTTCGGTCACCTGCGCCAGCGCCTCGAAATCGCGGGCGAGGATCGCGTTGCGGCAGATCCGCAGCCTGGATTCTGCGCTGGAAACCCGGGCGGCTTGCAGCGGGCTGGTATCCGCCAGGAGGTGCCCTTCCTGTGAAGTGGTGGGTTTGTGCGATTGGCTGATCACCGCGATGCAGTCTGTCAGCTCCCAATGTTCGGGCGGGGCGATGGAAAAGGCGTACGATGAGGCGTGGTCATAGCCAGCCCGCCACTCGACAAAACCGCCCGGGATCGAGCGGCAGGCTGAACCGGAGGCGGTGCGCGCCAGCCTGGAAAGCTCCGCCTCCGCCAGGTCCAATCCAGCGGCGCGGCTGGCTGCCAGCGTGAGCGCCGCAAAACCCGAGGCGGACGAGGCGATGCCGGTTCCGGTGGGGAAGTTGTTATAGCTCCGGACCAGGGCGCGCTCATGCACGCCCGCAAGCGCCCGCACCCGGTCGAGCAGCGCGCTGGCGCGCCTCAGCGCCGCTCCGGTGACTGCCTCCCCGTCCAGGAAAAGTCGGTCTTTTTCTAGCGTCAGACCGAAAGCGACCTGGGTGTGGGAATACAGCCCCGCCAGATTCATCGAGATGGAGCCGTTGGCAGGGATGCGCCGGGCGTTATCCCGGTTGCCCCAATACTTGATAAAGGCAATGTTCGGGCAACTGATAGCAGTTGCTGTCCCAGCGGGCATTTTACGTAAACCACCTTCACGTCATTTTCGACGGCAAGTGTACCATGAACGTCTAATAGATCGAGAATATGTCGGGAAGTGGATAAAGCCTGGGCTAGTCAAAATGAAACACATGAGCCTGGTAGTTTGGAAACCGTTGCTTATGCGATTGACGCCGATTGAAACAATACATAAAGAGCTTCAAAGCCGCCTTCAAAGCTTCCGGGCAACGCGAAAAACAGCGCGAGCGACGGGCCAGGCGAGCCAGATAATGACGCAACTCAGCGTTATCGCCTTCGACCGAGTAGGTATCGGTTTTGCCTTGGGAGACTTCATACGCACCACCGTGATACCACAGGCGGGCATAAGCACCAAAGGCATCGCTATAGTAGCGCCTGGCTTTGGGCGCTTTGTCCATCATCTCCTGAATGGCTATCTGGGTTCTTTGCCAGACGACCCGAAAGCCCAGGTAGCAGCGAGTGAGCCGGTCCACCAGGGTTATGACGAAGATTCGGTTTTTTTGTCCCCAATAAAGGTGAACAACTCGTCCATTTCCGCCTCACCTCTTGTGGATAAGCCCAGACTTTGGGTTCTGGCGTGTATTTGATTTGGCAGAACATGCAGCGATAGCGCTGACTGCCACTGCCTGTTTTCCCCCGCTCGGTTTTGTCGCTCTGTTCGATGACATCTTGGACATTCATTCATGCCTTTACTTTAGCCCAAATTTTAACCACTCCCTCGCGGTCGTCACTCACCGCTCCTTGCTGGAATAGCGTGGGCGAACGCTCGATGAACTCTTCTTTCCAACGCGATAGGACTGAGTCTTTGATCCCATACTCCCGGCTGGCCCGGGCCGCGCTCTTTTGCTCGGTCAGCATTTCGAGCACCACTCGGGCCTTGAATTCTGGCGTGAACTTCCGTCGTTCGGTCATCTGGATCCCTTTCCTGGAGTCTAATTCACCCTTAGCTGGGTGTCCAGTTTTTGGGATCCATTACAGGTCCTACATTCAACTTAAGAGCGTAGAGGGAGGATGTCATGGTAAAATTCCCAACGGTTGAGTGGATCCGCGAACTAGACAAAAAACTCAATGCCGATCCGGATCATACGCGCATTGCCCATCATTGGGAGTGGGATTTGAAAATTATCATTGAGCCCGATGGAACACCGGCTACCACTATGGACTTCGTCCGCTGCACCCGTGATGTTACCGATAGATTTATTTAACCCCACCAACCCGGCGATTTAAGAATAGCCGGGCATTATGTTGTTAATAGATCGGAGCCAGATATGCCGGAAATGACCCTAACTATTCATCATAAGTCTGGCCTTCATGCGCGTCCCGCAGCAATGTTCGTCCAGACCGCTAATAAATATCAATCTGTCATCAAGGTAAAGCACGGTGAGCGTGAGGTCAACGCAAAAAGTATCATGGGAATTTTGACCTTGGGGGCGAGTCAGGGGGCGGTTGTCACCGTGCGAGCTGAAGGAGATGATGCAGATCTGGCTCTATCGGGTTTGCGCGAATTGGTGGAAAACAATTTTGGGGAGCAGCCATGAAAGCGCTCAACGGGATACCAGCTTCGAGAGGGATCGCGATCGGGCCTGCATTCCAATTCAAAAAAACTACGATTCAGATTGAACGCTTGAAGGTTGAAAATCCTGACCAGGAGATCGATCGGCTGGCGAGCGCTTTGCAACAAGCGCGGCATGAAATGTCCGTTTTGCTTGAAAAAGCGCGGACGGAGACCGATGCTGGGACGGCCTCAATTTTCGAGGCACATATTATGATGCTGGAAGACCCTGATTATCTGGATGCGATTCGGGAGAAAATCCGTGGTGAAGCGCTCAATGCTGAGGCTGCGGTGGCTGATGCGACCGACACATATGCGCAGATGCTGGAAGCGATGCAGGATGAATATCTGCGAGCCAGAGCGGTAGACATCCGTGATGTTGGTTCGCGAGTGCTGCGTATTCTGCTCAACTTGAGCAGTTCACCTACCGAAGGTCTCGATCAGCAAGCGGTCATTCTGGCGGACGAACTTACACCATCTGATACGATTTCGTTGGATAAGAACCTTGTGATGGGATTCTGCACCGCTGGCGGTGGACCTACGGCGCACGTAGCGATCCTGGCGCGCCAGCTCGGTCTTCCGGCTGTGGTCAGCGCCGGACCTGAAATCCTTGACATCCCAGACATGCAGCCAGTAATCATTGATGGCAGCGAAGGAACGCTGATCATCGCTCCGGATGCAGCTACGATCGCTTCAAAACGCCTGCAGATGGAACGCCAGGCTGCCATAAATGATAAGGCATTGAGCCAGGCAAAAGCGCCGGCGATTACCCGTGATGGGCAGCAGATCGAGATAGTCGCCAACATTGGGGACGTAGACAGCGCAGTGATCGCTTTAGAGGCGGGGGCGGAAGGTGTAGGTTTGCTGCGAACAGAATTCCTCTACCTGAAACGCACCTCTATGCCCGATGAAGAAGAGCAGTACCAGGCTTATCGTAAAATCCTGGAAGTCTTTGGCAGCCTTCCTGTAATTTTGCGCACATTGGATATTGGCGGCGACAAAGAGTTGCCATACTTAAATGTTCCGAGGGAAGCGAATCCCTTCTTGGGTCTGCGCGCGATTCGACTCTGTTTGGCAAAACCTGAAATCTTTAAGCCACAATTGAAAGCTGCTTTACGAGCGGGAGCAGGGCATAATCTGAAATTGATGTTTCCGATGGTCGCAACAGTGGAGGAAGTACGTGCGGCGCGAGAAACAATGGAAGAATGCAAAGCTGAACTTCTGGCTAAAAAACAAAGTATAGCCGAGAAGTTAGAGGTAGGCATCATGGTCGAGATCCCGGCGGCGGCGATCATCGCGGATAAGCTGGCTGCTGAAGTGGACTTTTTCTCCATCGGCACCAATGACCTCAGTCAGTATACGATGGCAGCCGACCGCACCAGCGGCGCCGTTTCAAAGCTAGCGGATGCTTTCCAACCAGCCGTATTGCGCCTGGTGCGCGATGTTGTCCAGGCGGCTCATCAAAATGGCAAATGGGTTGGAATGTGCGGCGAGCTGGCAGGCGAACCGCTGGCTATCCCGCTTTTGCTTGGCTTGGGTCTGGATGAGCTGAGCATGAATGCGTCAGCAATCCCCCTTGCGAAACAGATTCTGCGCGCGTCAAGGCTGGATAAGGCGAAAGAATTGGCTCAAACAGCGCTTGAACTGGAGAGCTCTGAGGCAGTTAAAGCCTTTTTGGAAACAAAAAACCAGTCAGGTCATTGATTTTGTGCTTGAGTGCTTTATGGAAACCTCACAGGAAGCTTTACATCTGGAGCAAGGACGAAACCTAGCCCGGCGGCTGTACGACCTCAAGCTGGATCAGCTTCAAAATATCGACGATAACCAGCAGAAGGATTACTTAGCTGATTTTCCGCTGCTAAGCAAAGAAGAATTTAACGATGTTCGCCTGCAAGTGATTGATGCCAAGCGGATGCAACAACTCCAGGTAGGTTGGTTCTCCGTCCCGCGCGATCTGGCTGTCCTTGTGTTTGTATTGGTCACATTGATTCTTGATTGGCGTTGGGGAGCTATTACCGCAACGTTTACCCTGATATTGTTTGAGAGCCTCTTTCAGGTTTATTTTAGCCCACAGATGTACGCTGGTCTTGGCTCCCTGGTCTGGTTTACATACCCAGCTTACGTGTTGTTAGCCTGGGTGCTCTATTCTCGTGGTATGGCTTGGTATTGGATTGCCGTTGCCGTGGCAGGGCTATGGGGAGGTTCTTATCTGGCAGGACTCATTGTCCGCATTCCGATGCGATTTTACATTAATTCCAGAGCTGCGGCGTTTAAACGGAAGTCCAGCACAGCTTCTGGAGGAAATTACAAGTGATCGGTTAGCCATTGGGCAATCTGGCTGCAAATATCACTGAAATCGGTAAAACTCAGCGCTGGAATTTTATGTTCCTGGCAGTACACAGCCAATGCATCCTTGGCAAACACCAGGTCTGCTTCCATAACGGCATCTTGATCTGAGCGACCGTCGCCAATGTAGATCACCAACCCATCTTTTTGCTGATAATGACGGACAACCAGGGGCTTGCAAACACCTGCCATGGGTGTTAGCGGGTCGTACCAGGGAAACTCGCAGGTTAGTTTATTCTCTCCAAAGACCATATGGTTCGAGATAATCGGTAAGCCCTGGATACCATGCGCTCCTAAAACGGTTTCGATCGCCCAATCCAAGCCATCACTAACAATGACCAGTTCAATATCATTCTGACGTGAAAAAGTCACCAGTTCGTAAAAGGTCGGATCGATCGGAATAGAGGTCAAAGCGGCAGCAATTTCTTCTTGACTGGCAGTAATGGTTTCAAATGTACGCAGGATTTCTTCACGGGTATCAATCAGGTATTGTGACCATAACTTTAGGTAATACAAGCCGCAGCCTGCGAACTTTTCGTATATGAAATCTGTCAGGTCGGACGGTGTAATCGTCCCATCAAAATCACACAGGATCGTAAGTTTAGGGGTTCGATCAGCCATAAGAAGTGGTAATTTTAATTACATGACCTTTTCAATTGTCGAGGCAGCGCAGTACACAGACCAGCGCGAACACTAAAACTGAGTGATCGGTTGCGCTGGCATTGCATACGATCACTCAGTTTCGGTGTTGTTATCGTTTTCTGCGATTGATCTGCCTCACAAAAACAAATAGCAAACCCTATTTATTCTTGGGTAGTTTGCGACTCAGTTGCTTAGCCCAGGCATCAACCGCAGCTTCACTGATAACATTTTGCTGCCATTGATCATTAACGCCAACATCGGCAGCCATCGCTTTTTGGATAGGTCTGGGATGTTTTTCGATCCAACGGATCCAGGTTGGTTTCAAAAAATTAGGGGGGCGAGACGTAATATATATCGTCAGCCCTGCCACGATCACGATTAAAGCGATATAAGCATAAAAGATATATACCCCTTGTTTGGAAACGAAATCATATATGCTTGCCAGGATAAACAAGATCCCGAGTGGGATGTACCCAACCATAGTACGCGGCGATTTCCAATAAACAGGTTTCATGTTTCCCAGGCGGATAAAAACGCCCACGAAAACAAAGAGTACTCCCAATACGGAGACCGCCAAATTCGGATCGATATTCATGCAGTCCTTTAAAGCAAAGCCATTGCCGCCTGTGTAAGCTGGCTCGCCGCAGTTTCATCAAAGGGGCTGGTTAGCGCCTCATAGGTTTCAGCCGTGATGGAGGCTGCGTCGGGTAAATAGCCTCGATAATCATTTGCATAACTGACAACCACGGTTGGGTTTGCCGGGCTTTCCGCCTTGATCGCAAGCACTGTGCTGGCGAAAGGTTCGCCAGGTATCGTCAGGAAGGCTAACGGCTCAATTCGAAGAACTTGAACCTGTGTGTCGACAAATGCGGCGCCGCTGTTTTCTTGGATCCTAGCCAGTTGGACTTGAGCCCCCTCCACCTTGGTAACCGCTTTGCGAATTTCACCATGTGGTCGTTTAGCCTGGCGCATGTTGTCCAGCTCGGTCTGTAGCTGATTAAGCTGCGATTGAGCGTCTTCCAAAGAAGGTAGAGGCCGCAGAGCCAATTTTACCGGGCTGATCCGTCCTGAAAGAGCTGCTTCTGGGATTGGATTGACAAGCTGCATTTGTTTCAGCACTTCGCCCGCCAGGATTCCCCCAATGCGCTCTACCTCGTCGAAACCCTGACCGCGCCGGTCGAACCGCGTGCTCACATCACCGGTAGCGCCATTTGTGAAGAGAAAGATCGTACCAGGGTAAATTTTTTTAAGTTCGGCTCGCGCTGCCCCTGGGTAATCAGCAGATAATGCCAGATTATCCGGACCGAGTACGGTTGGATGGCATCCATAATTCATCAATACAGCCAAGGGCTGACCGTCGATGCGATCCACGCGGAGGATATTGACTTCGTCATCTGATAAGCCATTGATTGGATCATTGCGGTTGCTGCCTATTCCGTGCACCCAACCCTGACCCATTCCTACTTGAGCAGGTTGAAGATGGTTCTTAGCCCAAATCCCTGCCCCGATTACTCGCTGCAAGACCGACTCCTGAAGTTGAAGATCCTCGTCAGGGCTGAGCAGCGGGATTTTTCCCAGAAAGCCGGCTGGTCCTGAATGGGTGTGGCTGGCTGCAACAAGGATGCAGTCCTCCGCGACGCCCAGCAAGGGCGAAAGAGCAGCGCGTAGACGATTGGTAAAGGATAGGGTAACCGCGATCAGGTCGAGGGTGATAAAAGCGATAGCCGAATCGTGTGACTTGAGCACCAACAATGAAGCGTACAAAGGATCGTGAACGTCATTGGAAGGATTTTTCCGCGCGCTGTATCCCTCCATGCGCGCCCCGATCGGCGGGGTGATCTCTGCTGCTATCGCTGCCGCAAATAGCTCTCTCTTTTGATTCGTCATTTTTTATCGTGTTCGTTATTTAGCCCATTCCGGCAAGGTTTTTTCAATCGTTGGCCAATATTCAGCATCCGAACTATCCGGCAACATCCGGCAAGTGATTTTGATGCCGGCATCATGGATTGCTTTTAAAGCCTTCACCCCGGCTTCGGTCAGAAATACGGTATTGGAGATTTTTTTAGAGTTGCGGACATAAGCCTGGTTACCCAGATTTAGAACCGGCAGTTTCAATCCTTTTTCTACTAAGCCCCAACCGTCTTCCGGATATTTGGCTAGAATGAAGATGTTTTCCTTTTCGGATTTGGGATCCAGGCAGTAATCAACCGTTTCCTGGACGGTCATCACTGAAACCTTTGCGTCAGCCGGCGCGACTGCTTTAAGCACCGCTACCTGAAGAGGATCGTTCGCAACTTGATCGTTGCACACAATGATATGGTTAATGTTTAATGCTGCATTCCACAGGACTAAAATCTGACCATGGATCAGGCGGTTATCCATTCGAACATGGCGGACAGTCATTTATTTTCTCCCTAATGATGAGCTATGTGATTAAGAACGTTCCAGACCTTTGATGCTTGCCAACCGGCGAATGCTCTCCGGGGCAACCTGGAGCACTAACTCTACAGCATCATTTAGACTCATGCCTTCGCGCTGGACAACCAACTCAACCAGCATTGGCAGATTCACCCCGGTTATGACCTCCAACGGTCTTTCTGGAGAAGCAAGAACCAACCGGGCGCTGGCGTTGAATGGGCTGGCGCCGAAAAGATCCACGAAGATCAGCACGCCCTCGCCGCTGTCTACCGCATTGACCGCCTGTTGGATTCTTTCTATCAGGCTTTCTATATCTTCGGTTTCCAGCAAGGCGACAGCGCGCACAGCCTCTTGCTCGCCTGCGATCATTTGCATGGCGTCGATCAAGCCCTCGGCTAGCTTACCATGGCTTACCAGCACTAAACCGATCACTCTTTTACCTCTCTACAGATCTAAAAGGTATGGTAAATGATTATAACGCTGAATCACTTTTTCATTAAAGGCTTCTGAGCCGTCCAAGTTGGCGCTCATCAAAACGGGCGGTTCGTAGTCATGCTCCAGCAAGTATTGAATGGCTTCGACGATCACAGCGTTTAGGATCGCAGCGCCCAGGACAGTGGAGAGGGCTCCAGCCTTGGGGAGCAAGCCAGGGTATGATATTGATGCATCGCCGGCTGTGACCTTCGAGTCGATGACTACGTCGCCAAATTCAAAAAGTTTCTTGCCAGATGAATGCCGCGAACTCACCTGGTTGGTGTGTTCCATCGATGTTAGAACCACGACCGTAATACCTTTACTGCGGGCATCCATGGCGACTTCGATAGGCTCGGGATTGCGCCCAGAGTTCGAGATCACAAACAGCAGGTCCCCCGCCTTGTATGGGGCATTCTCGACGAGAATAGTGCCATACCCCTCCAGTTTTTCAGCCTTGCCTTTCAGCGGATCGATAATTGCCTCTATCGGGTAGAGGCCCCCCGCGCGGGCGTGGATTTCCACAGCCAGAAGCTGTGAATGACCGCTGCCGAAGGTAAAGACCATATGCCCTTTCATGATCGTTTCACCGACCAGCTCGGCTGCCTTGCAGATGGCTTGCGCCTGGGTTTCCTTGATCATTTTGACGCGCTCTGCGACGATATCCAGGTATGTTTGGTACATAATCTTCTCCAATGGTTTGATCTCATCTTGATGGATTGACAGGAATTGTCTGAAAAAACAAAATCTGTGGTTTCGACCGCCACAGATAAATGACGGTCGAAACCACAGTGTTATTGTTTTTCGGCAGCTCCTGTCATCTTTCCGAAGAGTCGGACGAATGGATTAGCTGAGGACGCCAATAGCACCCAAGACGAAGCCAACAATGACGAGCACAAGAATCACTCGCGTTGGGCTCCACCCCCGCTTCAGCAGCCAGTATGCAAGACCGACCGCCAGAACTGGCAACAGATAGGGAACGATTGCGTCCAATTGATCCTGAATAACCACTTTGTTCACCACTTCTTCGCCGTTTACCATCGCTGAGGTGGTGATTGTCAAGGGCGTCTTGACGCCGACGATCGAGGGGGCAAACCCACCGATCACGATCAAGCCGATGATGGTGGCAGCCTCCGTTATTCTAGCAATAGCACCCGAACCAAAAGCAGTTATCAGTTTTTCACCCTGCCTGTACGCCCAGAAGAACTGCCAGTATCGAACTGCCAGGTAGGGGAAGAATACCAGGAGTATAACCAAGATGGGCCCAAGAATGCTCCCTTGCAGCGCCAGACCAGCTCCAATCGAGAAGATGATGGAGTTGTACAGCGCCCACACTACGGTATCGCCCACACCAGCCAGTGGACCCATCAAGCCAACTTTCAGACCTTCTGTTGTTTCCAGTGAAGCGCCAGATTCTTCAAGTGCAGCATGAGCGCCGATGATGAAGGGCATGCCAACGACCGGGTTAGTGTTAAAGAAGTTAAGGTTCGTGATAAAAGCTTCTTTGAAATCCTCGGGATCGGGATGGAGCCTCTTTAAGATCGGCAGTATCGAATAGCAGTAACCCACTGACTGCATACGCTCATAGTTCCAACCGCATTGAGACATAAATACATAGCGCCAGAAGGACTTTAACAAATCAGAACGTTCAAGTTTGATGGCGTCCATGGGTTATGCAACCTCCTTTGGCTGGTACTTCAGGGATTGGAAGATCAACGTTATGGCAACGGCTGCAAATGCGATACCTAACAGCGGGATCTTCAGATAAGCAAATAAAACGAAGCCCAGGAGCAGGAAGTAAAAATACTTGCCGACTGGCATGATCTTAAGCAGCATGGCAAAGCCCAAAGCGGGTAGCAAATGCCCAACTGCCAGAATGCCATTGTTGATCCAGGGATTAGCGGTGAAGAAATTGGATAAAGCGGTGACCAATGTCTCACCGAAGGCGATGCCCAGGAAGATCGGGATGGCACGTGAAAAGCCCCAGATCATATGGCTGAAATAAGCCATCATTCTTTCGAAACCTTGGGCGTCTCCTTTTTCAGCGTATGCATCGGCGCGGTGGACAAAGATGAAGTTCAAGAAGCGGTTAAGGATGTCGACCTGGGTTAGCAATAAAGCGGCTGGAACAGCCAATGCCAATCCCGTTGCAAAGCTGGTTCGCGCTCCGAAATAGGTGCCCAGAATGGCACCAGCAATGTAGTCTGGTATGGTTGCACCGCCGTACGTGTAGACACCCAGAGCCATCAATTCTAGGGTGCCGCCAACCAGCAGGCCCATCTGCACGTCCCCCACGATCAGACCCGTGACTGTACCAGCAATCAATGGGCGGGAGGCCATAATGAAATTGGTCGCCAGCATATCATAAACACAGATGTAGCCCCAAACGCCCAAGATTATTCCGGCAATTATTGGATTCATTATTGTTATCCTCCGATCAAAAATGAAATTAACGAATCTACATAAGCAGTGGTATTACCCTCGTAAATTCATCTTCGATAGAGCCTCCTTTCATCTGAACCGGGCAGTGCGTAAGGTACTGATAGAGATACATCCCAAAATCACCTCGGCTTCAAGTAGCGATAAGCATGTTAATTGGGTTTAGAGAATTATTCCTACTTGTAAGCGCAATCAGCCAATTGAACCGATCGAGGTTTGGAAACTTTGCCCGGAATGGAAACTCGACTTCATGTGAAGCCGCTTGACCGCTCAATAGTGGTTTTCGTAACCAGTTGTAAAACGGGGCTTTTTGAGATTTTACCAGCGTTCTAAATGCTGAAAACCAGGCGTAACCGAAGTAAATACTCTTATACTCAGAGCCAGCGATATAACTCTTAGCCCGGAATGCATCTTTAAGATACCGAAGGGTGTCAATCGTCGGTTCCATTTTCTCAGCCCGGTCGGTAAGCATGCCTGTGCTTAAGATCGAAATGAGGCGATTAGGTTGCTTTATCTCACAATAAGCTTGGCGAACGGTCGTCGGCTGACGAATGGCTGAACGCCAATACTGTGAATAGAAATGAAATGGGAATGACTTTCTATCCAGATTGAAACCGCTCGCCTCAAGTCATCTTAAGCAACTGGTTTTTGTACCGATTGAAATGCCTGGCGTGATAAATTCTGTTTCAATATGGTAATATCCCACCATACTGAGACATACCGTTTCATAAATGCTATAAATACTATAGCATATCTAAATGCGTTGTCAATATAAAGTTATAATAATTAACAGTGGACTTGAAAAATAGTTACGCTTAAATTGCCTGGAGATACAAATCATTTCTCAACCAAATTTTCCGCTTCCGGACATCCGTTTGATCGCTATCGATCTAGATGGTACCTTGCTGGACAGTCATAAGAAGCTGCCAGCAGGGTGTGCAGCAGTATTCAAAGAAGCCTGGCGGGCAGGTGTATATATTTCAATTATCACCGGTCGCAATCTCTGTTCCGTCCATACGATAGGGAAGGAATTGCATTTAAGTGGGCCACATGCCAGTTCGGGTGGGGCTCTCGTGTGCGGAAATGGCGGACGCCCGGTCTATGCCCGCCATTTTCTAAAAAAAGAGGATATACGCAAGATTGTAGGAATTTGCCGGCGTTGGAATTTGACTATCTTTCTAGAGAACGCTAATCGTATTCTTGTTGAAAATAACAGCGGGCGTTATTTAGAAGTGAGGCAGCCCCACTATCATTGCATCCCGCAGTTATGTGATGACATTCTCCTGAAATTAAATTTTCAACCGCTCAAAGCGACGATCATCGGCGAACACCTTGATCTAATTCGCGCTCAAGCAGACTTTGACAACTGTCAAAACTGCTTCCACACCACAACAACCGGAGAGCAGAACATCGAGATCACCTCATCTGGAGTCAATAAAGGTTCTGCTTTACGCGAGATATCCGCAGTCACGGGCATTCCCTTGCAGAATATTATGGCTATCGGCGACAGCCCAAACGACTTGAGTATGTTACAAGAGGCCGGGGTCAGCGCAGCCGTAGCCAACGCCCAGCCTGAAGTACAACAGGTTGCACAAATGATCGTCCCTTCCAACGATCAGAGTGGGGTGCTATGGGCAATTAAGAACCTGGTGCTGCCTTCCGTATTTTTGAAATGAAAATGCTTATTTCGGCGTGGCTTTTTAAATGCTGAAGGCTCAAGAAATCACTAGAGATTTCCAGTATCGAAAAGGAGACAGGAATGGAACAAAAAGCACTTGAATATGTACAGGCTATGCAGACGATCTTGAATCGGATCGTCGAACAGGAAATGAACAAGATCTTCCAAGCTGCAGAAATAATTGCAAATACAATTGCGCAAGATGGAATTCTATACACATTTGGCACGGGTCACTCCCATATCATCGCTGAGGATGTTGCCTTTCGCGCTGGCGGTCTGGTGCCGGTGGATGCGATCCTCGAAGCCTCTCTTACTGGGCATGAAAAAGTGCGCCAAAGCGAATATATGGAGCGAGTGGAGGGCATGGCTGGCGTCATCCTGGATTACTACCATCCCTCAGCGAAGGACGCCATCGTGATTATCTCTAACTCTGGGCGGAATGCAGCTCCGATTGAAATGGCGATGAACGCCCATAAACTCGGAATGCCGGTCATCGCCATTACTTCTTTGGAACACTCACAAGGGACCAACTCACGGCATTCTTCAGGAAAAAAGCTGTACGAATTGGCTGATGTTGTTATCAATAATCATTGCATCAAGGGAGATGCCATGATTAAAATGGACGGCTTGCCCATGCCCGTAGGAGCAGGTTCAGGAGTGGCAGGTCTGTTTATCATGCACACGATCATCGTCCAAGCCACGCAATACCTGTTGGAACGCGGCATTCAACCGCCTGTGTTTATGAGCGGCAATCTTGATGGCTCAGATGAGTATAACAATTCCCTCTTGGAACGCTACAAGAACCGCATTAAAGTCTGGTAGGTTATTCTTGCGTGGGTTTTCGAATAACAAGCATTGAACGGTTCTGAACTGAGGTTGTTTGCGGCGCAGCCGCGCAAGGTCTCAATTCAGGTGTTGACCGGTGTTTCCAAGGATTAGGAGATAAAAATGGCTACCACTTTGTATTATGCAAACATTCTCACACCGTTGGAGCATATCTATCCAGGCACAGTTGTAGTTTCTGATGATGGCAAAATCACTTATGTTGGCACTATGGAAGATGCTCCCCAGGCTGAAGGGCTGCGTATTAACCTGCAGGGTCTTACGCTTGTCCCAGGCTTTATCGATATCCACGTTCATGGCGGGTACGGCGTTACGTTTGGCGGCACAAATGATGCTGCGGAGGAATTGAAGGCTTACTCCGATTGGGTGGTCCGCACCGGGGTGAGCGGCTATCTCTGCTCGCTGGCTGCTAAAGACGCGGAATCCCTGGCAGCGCTGGTTGCGCAATATGTTGAGGTGATGAAAGATGGCGTTCCGGGTGCTGAACCGCTCGGGATTCACCTGGAAGGCCCATTTATGAGCAAAGAAAAGAAAGGCGCTTTCAATCCGGACTGGCTGCGCTTGCCATCGTTGGACGAAGCGAAAGCGGTGTTAAAAGCCGGGCAAGGCTGGATTCGCCAGATGACCTTGGCGCCAGAGTTGCCGGACGCTGACAAAGTTGCGTCTTATTTCAGACAGGCTGGTGTGGTGGTCGCGCTTGGACATACGAATACCGATTATGCCATAGCCAGCGCGGCTCTAAAAGGCAGCTACACCCACGTGACGCACACCTTCAACGCGCAAAGCGGTTTTCATCACCGCAAACCTGGCGTTTTTGGCGCCATTATGTCCTCGGATCTGGTTACCGCGGAATTGATTGCCGACGCGATCCATGCTCACCCCGCAGCGATGAAAATCCTGATACGCTGCCTGCGTACAGATCGGATAGCTCTTATTACCGATGCAATGGCTGGCGCCGGATTGCAAGACGGTGTCTATGACCTTGTCGGACAGACGGTTACGGTTAAAGATGGACATGCAACCCTGGCGGATGGGACGATCGCGGGCAGCACGGCTACTCTAAATCAGTGTGTGCGTAATATTCATCAATTGGTCGGCGTCCCTCTGCCTGACGCCGTCAAGATGGCGTCCCTGATACCGGCGCGCGCTATGGGCTTTGCTTCCCGATTGGGCAGCATCCGTCCCGGCAAAGATGCCAGCTTGACCGCAATCGACGATGATGCAAAAGTATTTCTGACGCTGGTGCGCGGAAAAGTAGCCTATAACAATTTGTAGAGTTCACCATCCCGCCTGGCTGAATTATAAGCCGCCTCCAGCACCTGCTGCACTTTAGCGGCGGAGCGGAAGTTGTTTTTTGCAGGCTTATCCTCGGCGATGTTCAACAGTAAATCGTATTCTTCAGCCAGGTGGGCGTTGGTCATCATGCCCTGCGAATATTTTGCGTTGGGCCAGAGCTGCTCGATTGGTCTCTCATCCGCGATGGGAGGTGTATTTTTGGGTCCGTCAATCCATTCGCCTTTTTGTAAGCTGAAATAACGCACTTTGTCTGGCTCGCCTTCCCGGTAGATCAAAGCGCCTTTGCTGCCGTAGATTTCAAACCCGGATTCCTCGCTGGCTCCAGCTGCCATGCGCGTGACCTCGATTACCCCGCTGGAGCCATTGACCAAGTCCAACATACACAGCGCCCAATCATCTACATCGACGTCTTCCTGTTGATCGGCTTGCTTAGACGCATAACGTTTATTAATGAAGGTGTGCATGCGGGCTCGCACAGATTTCACATCTCCCAGGATGTAAATGGCAAGGTCAACCAGGTGAGAACCCAGGTCAGCGAAAGCGCCCCCGCCCGATTCGGATCGCCGCAACCGCCATGATATAGGTCGGTTGGGATCGAGATAGCTTCCGTGGAACATGTGGCCGCGAAAATTTAATATTTCACCGATCTCTCCGGCATCTACTAGTGCCTTCATTTGTTTTATAGCGGGCAGGTAACGCATGACGAAAGCCACCTGGTTGACGACACCCGCTTTTTCTGCCATCTCTGCCATGAGAGCGGCTTCTTCGTAAGACATCGCGAGTGGTTTTTCACAATATACCGCCATCTTCGCTGCTAATGCCTGCCGGCACCCCTCCATATGCAGGTTGTTTGGAGTACAAATATCTACCAGGTGGAGCGGTTGGGCAAAGAATTCCTCGGGCGAGGTCGTCCGCAGCTCAAACCCCGCTGCGTCCATCGCTTCTTGTTCTGTATCTAGTTTAGAGCGCAGCACCGCGGTAAGGTTTGCTTTCACCTGGGGTTGGCTAATGCACATTGGGATGTTCCGATATGCAATCGCATGGACTTTGCCAATGTACCCTAAACCGACCAGTCCAACATTTATGGTTTTCATTTTTCCACCTTTTGTCGAGAGAATCAAAACACGAAGGGAATTTGTTCGGATATATCTTGGCATAGGATGACGGTTACGTCAAGTGGCGGTAATACCTCATAAAGCAGAGGCGTGGCGAAAAACGGGTTTATATTGGGAAGTGATGAACTGCCCGAGATGCCGCCGAACAGAACGCTAAAACCGAGCCAGAAAGATTATTCTTGTGAAGACTGCTGCTCCGGTTGGGTTACCGGAATGGTTTCTCTACACTTTGGGTAATTAGGGTAGCCATAAAATTGCTTCCCGGCATGCGCCTCAGGGCTGCCGCGTATCGGCGTAAAAACAGCAGTATTAATCTTTCTAGCTGAATTATCGGGTATAATCTCCACAGGAGAAACAGCGTGGGCTGTTTATTTTTATTACCCCATGCGAAGATAGAGTCCCGCTACAGCCCATTGACTGGGATGACTTTGATTCACCGCCGATTAATGTCGAACAGAGAAGCGGTTGAATAAGTAAGCAGTACGCGCGCCGAGCAAAGGAAAACTGTCGTCATTCCAAAAGGAACTTCAGACCCCTGAGCGAGGCGCTTTTTGGTCGTTTTAGCTAGAGATCACCAATTGCGAATCGTTGTGATGAATGGCAAGCCACATGCCCAAAGGAGGGGCAGACCATGTACACGATCCTCAGGCGTTCATCTCTTTTACTGATAATTTCATTATCCTTGATCCTCTCTTTTCAGGCTTTGCCAAATCTCGACGCGGCGGCGCGAACCCCGGATCAACCGGGTCCATCCCCGCTCGAGCGCCTGGCAGCCGCGGTGGGCGTCAGCCCACAGGCGCTCGCGCAGAGCAGCGTGGAGACCACGACATTGATCGATGGACGACAGATCACGATTGTCAAAGCGATCAACCGCACGGATAACGAAATTGTAGGCGCGGCTTTCGATGGCGAGCGCCAGGTCGACCTGCGCCAGGAAAAGCAGCGCGCCTGGACGGATTGGCGGCGGGTTCACGGGGCGCTCATGCCCGACCTGGTGAAAAAGATCGAGGGCTCAGGTCCGCAGGCGGAGTACACTGTGGCGGTGTGGTACAGAGCTCAGGTCGAAGCGCTGCCCAAGCCGGAACTCCCTCGCGCCAGGCAGGATCTTTCTGGCAGCACTGCCTTGCCGGCGGAAACCCCCTCCAGCGGTCCTGCGCCGCAAAACCCCGATCTCAAAACGCCCGCAGCGCCGCTTTCCCCCGATCAAATCCCGGCGGAGGTGGCTGCTCGGGCGCTCAGCCTCCCTGCCAGTTCGCTAACCGAGAATAAGCTGGCCCCAAGCGAGGCTCAGAAGGGCGCCAGCCCAACCGCTCCTCCAGCCGACCTGGCGATTCTCTCCCAGGCTGCTGCATTTCAGCAACAGAACCGGGCGCATCTGAGCGAACAGATCGCCCCATTGCGGAGCGATTTATTGGGTTTATTCGCGGCGCAGGGGTACACGGTGCAATACGCCTCGGAGATCGCGCCGGTGATCTTTTTGACCGGTTTGACGAGTGCGGATCTCGAGCGTTTGGCGGGGCAGCCTGATATCGACGCAATCTACGACGCCTCGCTGCCGGGAGGTGCGCTGCTCGATATTGCGCGCCCGACCCAAAACGCGGATCTGCTATCTCTTTGGGGCGGGTACACGGGTTTCGGTATCAACGTCGCCATCGTCGAAGGCGAGCGGGTTTCCAACGTCAACCCTTACTTGAATCTATTGGGAACGCGCGATACCGGGCGTACGATCCAGAGTCACCCTACCGGCGTGGCGGGAATTGTGGGAAGTAGTCACCCAACCTTTCGCGGTATTGCCAGCGGCGCCGGTCTCTACAGCGCCAATGGCGATGATTACGCGACGATTGCCGCCCTCGAAGCCGCCATGGACTGGGGATCCTCCCAAGCGCCAATTTTGAATAACAGTTTTTGGGCTTCCGATTGCGGTCTTACGAGCGCTTTGCAAACTATCGACCGCCATATGGATTATTTGGTTCGTTATGCTTATGATCTGGCAGTCGTCGCTTCGGGAAATTTTAACGTGCTTTCTTGCGACGGTGTGAACCCGGCTCTATACGTCTCTTCCCCGGCTAAAGGCTACAATGTCTTAAGCGTGGGCAATTATCAAGACAACAATACGCTGGGCTGGAGCGATGATACGATGCGTCCGTCCAGTTCCTATAACCACAGCGGACGCACCAAGCCCGAGGTAGCGGCGAGCGGCAGCGACATCACCAGCACCACGACTGCCTCCCCCTGGACTGGTCCGATCGGCTCGGGGACGAGTTTCTCCTCTCCGATGGTGGCTGGGCTGGCTGCCAACCTGCTTCAAGCAGATTCCTATCTGGTCCAACGGCCTGAAGTGGTAACGTCGATTATCATGGCGACTGCCCTGCACAACATCGAGGGCGCCACAAGATTGAGCTCTCAGGATGGAGCGGGCGGGATGGTTGCCTCTGCCGCCATGGCTTCGGTGGAGCGCGGTAATTATGACGATCAATTGATTTCCAACTCGACCACATTCCCAATCGAATATACTCAATACGCCTACGCCGGCGAGACCGTGCGTTTCGCAATCCGCTGGTTGTCCAACCCCGACAGTGGCTACACCGCCGACGATTTGCCCGCCGACCTGGATTTGTACGCCTACCGCGCGGACGGGACAACGTTTCTGAGTGGTTCAATTAGTGCAAGTAATAATTTTGAAATCGTTGAGTTTGTCGCCCCGGCTTCGGAGACCTATCGGTTCAGAATTTCCCTTTACGGGTCTTACTCGGGATCGCAAACCTGGCTGGGCGCCGGTTGGTGGCGCGGCGTTTACCGGATTTCACCGGACGTTGGTTACAGTGATCCCGCCGCAACCCCGATGGGCACTCACCTAGCGGTCAAACCAAACGATTGGAGCCCCACGGCGTACTGGCGTGTTATGGGCATTCGACCGAACAACAGCGATCATGACCTGTTTATGTACAGCCGCTCTTTGGCTGATGATCCAGCTTTAAGATCAGAGCTTGCCAATTCGACGTATGGTGGTTCCGTGGTGGACTTTATCGCAGTTGACGGCAATCACTGGCTTTCCTCTAATCTGGAGCATTATCGCATCAGGCATTGGAGCGGCGCCGGCGGGTACTACCTGAATCGGTCAAATCCGGGGATCTCTTTCATCGGGCCAGGCACGTATGGGGCTTACACCATTCCCGCCGATCAGGTAGTCAAGGTCTACGATGTTTATTGGTTCGGACCGATGCAAGGCAAGCGGATCCAAATTATCCCGGGCGCTGGCAATGCGGCGGATCTCGGGGTGGCGTTGTTCCGTTCAGATCCTGGTCGACCTGAAAGCTGGCAGTGGGGCCGCAGTGGAGCGGTAAAGATAAGCAATGCTTCTACTTCTCCCTCAGCCGTCGAGGAAATCAGCTATCTCCACGTCGGTCCAAGCGATTGGCTGGGTTTGGTGGTCTTCAGCAACACCCAGGCTAACGCCGAGTTCTATATCAGTATAACGGATATTGCTGAAACTTTCCTCCCACGAATAGGGCGTTAAGCTACACCTTCAAAGAGTATTTGCTGCCCGGGCAATAGTTCGCCAATTCGCATATTTCAGCCGTACCAGAGCCAGTTTTGGATACGGCTGAAATGCGTTTAACGCGGCAGGGGCGGCTGAACGCGGCGCGGAATGGGTGTAAACGCGTCCGAAACCCCTAACAGAAACGCCTATTTGCCCGATCGTTGCTATAATCATCGGTGTGCATACGCAGGACGAAAAATTTCGAACTGGGTGTTGACTCAGTCGGGGACCTGAATGCGGGCAGAAAAATTCGAAGAGAAGAGGTTTACCGAAGATGATCATTACCACACTGGCGCACGCAGAAGAACAGGTTAAGTGGACGCCGGCTCTGCAAGCCGCATTTTCCTTTTTGCGCGGCATCGCCGCCGCCAATCTACAGGATGGGCGGGTTGCCATCGAGGGGGAGCGCGTCTTTGCGATTGTCTCCAAATATACGACAAAAATCAAAACCAGCCTGATAGAAATGGAAGGGCACCGAAAATATATCGATTTGCAGTACCCGGTGCAGGGCGAAGAATCGATCGGCTGGGCGCCGGCAGAGCAGGTCGCGCCGACCATTCACTATCGATCCGAGAGCGACGTCTGGAAGGGCGAGCTTGCGCTTGAATCGGTGAACTGGTTCAGACTGTCGGCGGGGCAGGTGGCGGTGCTTTATCCCAGCGACGCCCACGCCCCCCAATACGCCTGCGAGACCCCCGCCCCGGTCTGGAAGATCGTGGTCAAAGTCGCGGTGGAGTGACCGGGCGGTAAAACTGCATCCACAAACGCGGCTGGGCTGACCCAAGAAGCCCCAATTATTGCGGGGCGTCGTGAAACAAATCGGGGTGGAATATCGTCTCAGCTTCAGATGTTTGAAAACGTTTCTGCGTAGACAGAGATCGATCAGGCATCATCAGGAGGTGCGCGATGATCCGCATGAAGTTGAGAAAACTCGCCTGGGCAGGTGTTGGAATTATCCTGCTCCTATCAGCCTGTGCGCCGGCGGCGCCTGCCGAAACGCAAGCCGCCGCGCCCAAACTCACGATGCCAGCATTGCCCGCGACCGTGAACCCCGCTGTGAACGCGCCAGAGCCGAGAAACTACCCTAACCCCCCTGAGCCGGGCAGCCTGACGTTTGAGGTAATTGATTTTGGCGCCCCAACCGCTGGAAGCGCCGCCCCGCTGGCGCTCGCTGTTCGCAGCGATCAAAGCCGCAACCCGGCTTTGCAGTCGCTGCCGGACGCAGCCCAAAAGAGCCTGGAGCAAGCCTTGGAAGCCGATCCCGGCGCATTGTTCTTGATCCTCGCCGCGGGCGAGATGCCCAGCAGCGGTTTCAGCGTTCAGATCCGGTCGATCACAGAACAGACGGAAAATGGCGGCAACGTCTTGCTGGTGCGCTATGAAGTTCAGCCGCCCGATCCCCAGTTTGGCGCGGCAACCGTTTTAACCTATCCGTATCTGATCGTCAGCCTGAGGAGCGAACTTCCGGCTCAGTCCGTGAGCTTTGAGCAAGTCCGCCGCTGATGAATTTTGGGCGCCCCGAATCCTCGACCCTGCATTCCCCCCAAGGCGGCAGACCGGCTTTAAGCCGGGTACCCGCTCCGCCCGCCGACCATCGTCCAGCGCACATTCAAGTTGTGGTCGAGACCGACCAGGTCGGCGTCCATCCCCGCTGCGGTCCGATCCTTGCGGATCGCGATCACTGTTCCTTTTGCGCTCCGGATGCGCCGATTATCTGTTGATAGAACGTTGAAATTGGAAGATGAAATCCCCAGTTTGCGCCCGTCAGCACTTTGGCTCCGGCGGGCAGACGGATGGGAATGCTGTCGATCGTCTCATGCTCCTGACCCTCGACCACCCGGCAGATTACCCGGTCGCGGCGCACGCGATAGAGATAGCCATCCTCTTTGCTGAGGCATTCCGCGCCCACCTGTCTTGCAGCGCTCAGCCGCCGAAAGCGCCAGTAGACGTCATCGGGGGGGCGGATTGCACGGAACCCGCTGCCGGGCTGTTCCCTGACAGGCATTTGAAGCTACCAACCTCCCGTTTGCTGGTGGTTGTAGATTGTGTCTTTCAAAATGTCGATCATGTCTTCGTAGCGCTGCTGGTTGGCGCTATCGACGTTCTTAGATTTCGCTTCGAGTTGTTTGAGCAGCTGGATCACCCAGGAAAGCCAGGCGATTGGATTGGGGTCGTAATCGTATAAGTCCTGCGCTACCTTTTCGATCGAAGCTCGCAATTCATAATCCTTGACCATTGAGTAATCTCCTGTGTCAGTTGAATACAAGACGGGACATCCCAAATTGTATAACACCCCGATGCAGGTTGCAAGTTTTTATCGTCTCTAATAAATGGCGAAATATTCAACTTTGGCTAAATTGAGAAAGCCCTCTTAAAAATGCCGGTTTTTCAAGTAAAATGATGGTATTCAACCTGAATTCGCCCATTCGGCGTGGTCTTGATCTAGCATTTCTGGCTGAGCATGGGTGAAACAACTTTCCAGAGGAGGAAGATCATGGACTTCGAAGGTTATTGCGTCAAGTGTAAGCAAAAGCGCCCCATCAAGAATGCTAAGGTGGAAACAACCGCCAACGGTCGGCGGATGGCAAAAGGCGCCTGCCCGGTTTGCGGAACCACCGTCACCCGCTTTTTGTCTAGCAAAGAAGCCGGATAAACCACTTCAGCGCATCTGCCAAACTCCCACCCGCAATAAACCGGCTGCGGGTGGGTTTTTTGTTTATCAGCGATTTTTTACATACCGGTCAAAGAACTTAATCGTGCGGCTCATTGCTTCGCTGAAGTAAACCGAAAGGTTGTGATTGTCGTCCTCGTACGTGTAGAGCTCGACCGTTTTGTCCAACGCCTTCAATTGATCTGCCAGAATCTCGGACAACTCCGTGGGGACGCTGTAATCCGCCGTGCCGTGATGAAGCTGGAGCGGTCCGGAAATATCCGCCAGATAACTGTTAGCCGAGATCGAAGCCCAGAATTCAGGATTTTCCTCCGGCGCGCCGTACAGGATCGACCAGCTCGAACGCCAGCCGCTCCCGCCGGAAGCCAGGGTTGCCACGGGCGTGCTGGAGGTTGTTCTGCGCCACTTGGTCAGCAGATCTGTATATGAGCCGACCACCCCCGCCCAGATCACCCCCGCGCGGATATCCGGCGAGATCACCATCGCGCGCAGGGTGAGGAAGCCGCCCATCGAGTGACCCCACATTCCGATCCGGTTCGGATCGACCAGCGGATAACGCTTCAAGGATGCGACCGCATTCAAAACGTCGATTGTATAACCGGGATCGCTGTACGCGCCGCGCGGTTCGCCCTCGGAGCGGTCATGGCCGCGGTAATCGATGCGAAAGACCACGTACCCCGACCTTGCCAGCCAATCCACGTATGAGATGTATCGTTCCGTGGTTCGAT
The DNA here is from genome assembly GCA_002050125.1 of Anaerolineae bacterium UTCFX2. Lineage (GTDB taxonomy): Bacteria > Chloroflexota > Anaerolineae > Anaerolineales > UBA4823 > UTCFX2. The sequence continues at coordinate 59,213 of MWTA01000057.1, forward strand.
ACTGATCTGGCGGGATGTATCCGTGGTTGAATACGATCCCGGGCCAGCCCGTAGGCGGCATTTCGCCGTCCGGGATGGTGAGCAGGGCGTAAATCTTGTTGCCTTCGGACAAATAATTGACATACAGGCGGCGGTAATTGATCCCCCGGTCGAGTTCTTCCACCAGGGTGATCTCGCTCCCTGGATATTCCAATTGGCGCATCGCGGCAATGGTCATCGGGTGAAGCGTCGGGGTTGGCGCCGGGGGTACGGTTTGGGTTGCGAACGGGGTTGGAGTGTTGACTGCTGGCGGCGCCGCGGCTGGGAGAGACGTTTCCTCGGGACGGGTGCGGGTCACAACCACGACCGGGGTGTTGAGGGCTGGCTGTGCGGGTAACCCCACGGCTGGAGCCACGCTGCAGCCTGTGGAAAACGCAATCGAGATTATTGTTACGCTAAGGATGAGAAATGTGGATTTTCTGTACATACCATTAAATTGGAAACGTTAATTCCCCCGATTATAAAGTATC
>MWTA01000106.1 GCA_002050125.1 Anaerolineae bacterium UTCFX2
CTTCACTTTGTACGGTAGAGAATCGTATGATGTGCTTCTTGGTCATGTTCCGCTCGAAACAGAGCCACTTTCTGAAAAAGCGCCAAATTTAATTGTTATCACATCCAAAGATGAGATTGTTCCACCTGCCCGAGGAGTTAAGTATCCAACTACGGTATCGGAGTTGTTATCAGCTTTGGACTACAATAAATCTGTTGCCGTTTTATTTCTTGTTGGACAGATTCAAAAAGATTCGATGATCAATAAAATCGTTCGAGAAGGTGATAAGGTAACCATCGAACTCGATGACTATTCGATAGGCCCTGGAAACTATGAGGTACAAGGCTTCACGTTACCTTATCAGTTAACTACAATAGAAAAATCAGGAACTTGGGGAAATAATATTCATTTTTTGGTCAGAGCTAATCAAACCGATATCGTAGCTAAGATTGATCATTTTGTTCCATAGGTGAGGTTCTTTTTGTTAGTAAGAATACTTACCTGAAGCAAAGGATTGCAAGCGAAAGAGGGAACATCGGATTCGGTCGCTCCTCGATATTGAATCATTAAAGTTCAGCGGGGCAAATTCTGATATACTGCGCCGGAATGATCCTTTCTAATAACTTATCTGAATTCGAGGTAGAACGATGACCCGTCAGCGTAAATTTCCCTTCCAAACCGTGCTTGCGTCCGTGACAGCCTCGCAAGCGCTGCCCGCGTTCGAAGCGCCGCGCCAATCCGGGCTCTTTCTGTTCAGTTCGAGCGGATCGGGACCGGACCGGGTAGTGCGAGGCGAGCGCCGGCGCCGCGCTGAACCGCCGGAAAGCGGACGCGAGCGCGCCGAAGCCCCACGCCGCGAGACGGGCGGGCAAGGTTTGCCGCCGCCCGGGTTTGGCGGAGGCGGCGGGACGCCGCGCCCATCATTCGGCGGGGGTCCAGGCTTGCCGCTGGGCAAACCCAAATCGATTATGGGGATGGTCTTGATGCTGATCGTGGTGTGCATCTTCGTGGCATTGCAGGTTTTCAGCGGCGACGACACCCAAGACCTCACCGCCAACCAGCCGCCCCTGCCAGCCGAAACCAGCGAACCGTTCGAGATCCTGCCGCTCGAAGAGCCTGCCTCGACCCCGCGTCAAATCCCCACCCGGACGCCCGCCAGCGCGGCGCAGCCCACCGGCGCCCCCGCCGCAGCCGGCAGCGGGCAGCGCTGGCTGGTGATGCTCTATCAAGACGCCGATGATAAGATCCTGGAACACGACATTTACATCGACCTGAACGAAGCCGAAAAAGCCGGTTCGTCCGAGCGGGTGACGGTCGTTGCGCAGTTCGATCGTTACCGCGGCGGGTTTCAAGGCGACGGCGATTGGACTACAGCCAAACGTTTCCTCGTCAAACAGGACGACGACCTCAACCGCGTTCGCTCCGAGCTGGTGGCGGACCTGGGCGAGGTCAACATGTCCGACCCGGCGACGCTGGTGGACTTCGTCGAATGGGCGGTGAAAAATTACCCCGCCGACCGCTACGCCCTGATCCTTTCCGATCATGGCATGGGCTGGCCGGGCGGCTGGAGCGACGTCGATTCCGCCCGCCAGGTGCGCTCATCCATCCCGCTCGTCAGCGCGATCGGCGACCAGCTTTATCTCAACGAACTGGACGAAGCGCTTGGAGAGATCCGCCAGCGGACCGGGCTGGAGAAGCTGGATTTCATCGGGATGGACGCCTGCCTGATGGCGCAGGTGGAGGTGTTCAGCGCGCTTGCCCCGCACGCCAGAGTCGCAGTCGCTTCGGAAGAAGTCGAGCCGGCGGTTGGCTGGGCGTACACCAGCTTTTTGGAACAACTCAGCGCCAACCCCGACGCCTCCCCAGCCGAACTTGGCAAACTGGTGGTCAACAGCTACATCAAGGACGATGAGCGCATCGTCGACGCCCAGGCGCGCAGCGAGATGCTGCGCGGCATGGGCGGGATGTTTGGGTTGTTCGGCGAGCCCAGCGCGCAGATGCTCGCCAGCCAGTTAGGGCAAGACAGCACGCTGACCGCGGTGGATCTGGAGGCGATCCCGGGTCTGATGGATGAAATCAACCGCTTCGCCTATACCCTGCAGAACACCAGCCAGCCGCAGGTCGCCCGCGCCCGCGCCTATGCCCAGTCGTTCACCAGCATCTTTGGCGCCAAAATCCCGCCTTCGTACATCGATCTGGGGCATTTCGCCAGCCTGCTCCGCCAGGAATCGAACGATCAGGCGGTCAAACAGGGCACTGAACAGCTTTTAGCGGCGATTGACCGGGCGGTGATCGCCGAGGAACACGGACCCAAAAAACCCGGCGCCACCGGCATCGCCATCTATTTCCCCAACTCCCAGGTTTATGAGTCGCCCGGCGCCGGACCCCGCTCCTATACTGCGATTGCGGACCGGTTTGCGGCTGCCAGTTTGTGGGACGATTTTATGGCTTTTCACTATGCCGGGCGGGTGTTCGAGCCGCAGGATGCCGCCGCGGTCATCCCGCCCGCCGGCGCAGCGCTGCGCGCCCCCGGGGCGGGGCAGGTCACGCTCTCCAAAATTACGGCGGACAGCCAGACAGCCGCGCCCGGGCAGCCGGTGCTGCTCAGCGCGGACGTGGGCGGCGACAACATCGGTTACATTTATCTGTTTGCCGGTTTCTACGACCGCACCGCCAAGTCGATCTACGTCGCCGATATGGATTACATTGAAAGCTCAGACACCAGAGAGGTCAACGGGGTGTACTACCCGAATTGGGGCGAGGGCGATTTCACGCTCGAATTCAATTGGGAGCCGGTGGTTTTTGCGATCGACGACGGATCGAAGCGGGTACCCGTGCTGTTCAAGCCGCAAAGCTATGGCGTCACTTTCGAAGAAGCGGTGTATAGCGTTGACGGGATCTATGTCTTTGGCGACAGCAGAGAGCAGCGCAACGCGCGCCTGTTATTCTCCAATGGCGCGCTGCGCCGGGTGGTCGGCTTCACCGGCGAGACCGAGACCGGCGCGCCGCGCGAGATCATCCCGCAGCCGGGCGACCAGTTCATCATCACGGAACGCTGGCTGGATGTCGATTCGAGCGGACGGGTGATCAACACCGCCGAACAACAGGGCGAAACGTTCACCTTTGGCAGCCAGACTTTCCGCTGGGTTGAGTTGGATGCGGCTGCCGGCGATTACATCGTCGGTTTCATCGTCGAAGACCTGGACGGCAACAGCTACGAAACCTTTACGCCGATCGTCGTTCAATAATCCAGCGCTTGAAATGGGAAATAAAAACGCCTCGTCGGACGGGGCGTTTTTCTATTTTTCGGCAATCGACTTTGGTCAGTCGCCAACTTTGGTCAGTCGTCGCTGGAGGCGCTTGAAGCGGATTTGCTGCTCTCGCTTGGTTTCTCCGCCGCGGTAGCCGAATCGCTGGACGAAGACTTGTCGCTTTCGGATTTGTTCGACGAACGATGCTGACCGGAAGGCGAACGGTGATCAGTGGCGTAAAAACCAGAACCTTTAAAAACGATCCCCACCGGTTGATAGACTTTTTGCAGAGCCTTCTTCTCGCATTCTGGGCAGCGGGTGAGCGGTTGATCGCTAAATTTCTGCTGTTGGTCAAAGACAAAACCGCAGTTTTTGCAACGATAGGTATATACCGGCATACTTCACCTCGAATTCGCCCGGCTGCTTAAAAAGCCGGAACTTAACAACGTTGTATTATAGTCTTTCTGAATATGCTTGACAAGGGAGGCGCGGGTTTTCAAACAAACTTCTAACACACCCGTTCAGGGTGTAGCTGTGGCGGTAGCCGGGCGGGATGTGCTCGCCGGGGTTCGCGTGGCGGTTGGGGTGGCGGTGACTTTTGGCGTGCGCGTGAAGGTCGCCGTGCTGGTGGCGGTGGGAACCGGCGTGCTGGTTTTTTCAAGATGGGCTGACGCAGTCTTGAGCATCTCCTGAGGCACGCTGCCGGCTGGCAGCGCCAGAAGCGCCTGCCAATCCCGCACTGCGTTGAACAGGTTGCCGATCGCTTCATAGATCTGCGCCCGCCAGAAGAGCGCCTGTCCCAGTTCCGCGTCGCTGCGGGCGAGATCGTAGCTGCGATTGACCTGCTGCAAGGCGTCTCCGAGCCGCCCGGCTTTGAGCAGCGCCTGGGCGAGATACAGGTTGAGCGGAAAAGAGCGCGGGGCGGTTTGCTGCGCCAGGTAGATGTCATTGACCGCTTCCGCGCCTTTCCCAAGCTCGATCAGCGTCAGCCCGCGATATAGCCGCGCTTCAGCCAGCTTCTTGTCGATCGTGAGCGCCTTATCAAACGCTTCTAGCGCTTTAGCGTATTGCTTCTCGCCAAACCAGGCGCGCCCCCGGATCGTCCAGGCGAGTGGATCTTTCTCCTCGTATGTCAGGTAGATCTCGACGATCTCCAGCGCCTGGTCGTAGTCATCGTTGGCGGCGAGGGCGTAAGCCAGCGTCCGATAGGTCTCCAGCATGGTCTGATCGAGTTCGTTGGCAGTCCGGGCGTCATCCAGCGCCGCCAGGTTTTTGCCGAGCGCCAGGTTTGCCTGGGCGCGGCGCAAAAAGAACAGCGGCGAGGCGCTGGCTTGCGGCTCGATCTCCGCCAGGATGGCGAGCGCCTGTTCGGGCTGGTTCTGCTCGATCAGCGTGTTTGCCAGTTCGAGCGGCGGCTCGATCCAGTTTGGGTCAGCCTCGAACGCCTGTTTGAGTTCGGCTGCAATATCCGTTTGCGGGTTTTGGGCTTTTATCGTGCGCGCGATCCCGAGCAGCGCCGGGGCGAAATTTGGGTCGATAGTCAGAGATTTTTGATAGGCGATTTTTGCCTGGGCTAAATCTCCCTGGTGCCGATAGATCTCGCCCGCCAGGTAGGGGATGTCGGCTGCCTCGGGGTTGATCTGTTCCGCCTGGCGCAGGTATTCGAGAGCAGTGGCGGTGTCGCCGCGTTGGAAGGCGCGCTGCGCGAGTTGGAACGACTCATTCGCAATGTGCGGCGTGCTGACGTAAATGGGGGTGGGTGTGTAAGTGGCTGCGAGCCGCGCCCACAACGGCGACGGTCCGGGGAGGGTTGGCAGCGCCGTGGGCAGGATTGGCGTCTCGTTGATCGCGGTCGGCGTCAGCGTATAGGTCGGCGAAGGTCCCAGCGTCCTGGTTGGGATGACCGGACCCGACCTGCGCCGCCAGGCTCCCTGATAGTACACGCCAAAGCCAATCAAAATGAAAACGGTGAACGCGGCAACGCCCAGCACCGCCAGCCGGACGTAGGGGTTTGCCCACAACTGCCCAAACAAGCCCAACTCGCGCACCTGCTGGACTTCGACCTTCCACTTGCGCCTCAGCGGAGGCGTCGGTTTGACTTCCCCCTCCGCCGGCAGGGCGCCCAGCAGGCGCAAACCTTGCCGAACCGCCGGGTTGTTGGGTTCGAGTTTGAGCGCCGACTTGAGGCAGTAGATCTGCTCGCGCGCCGTCTCGACGACCGAACTCATCCAGAGCCAGTAAGCGACGTTGTTCGGATCGGCGCGCAGCAGGCGGGTCAACAGGTCGCGCGCCCGGGCGCGCTGCCCTTGCCGGATGGCTTCAACTGCCTCGTGAAGCATGACATCTTCTGGCATAGCGTTACGCAAATAAAGTTTAGCACAGAAGTTTAAACTGTGCTTTACAAAAATAACAGGGGACTAACGGGCGGAGTCTGGCTCGGGAGCTTCTATCCTCCGCCGGCAAAGGTCTGGACCAGCGGAACCGGCGTGAAGACCAAGATGAAGATGACGAAGCCGAGGATCGCAACCCACCTCCTGCGCCCGTCGAGTTGGGTGATTTGATCCAGCGGTTCGGCGAAGACCCGCCCGAGGAAGAAAATGATCAACGCCCAGAGCCACCAGCCAGCCCACACAAAACCCAGACCAACCAACACCGCCAGGATCACGGGCCACAGCATCCGGGCGCGCTTCCCGAGCAGCACGTACATCACATGCCCGCCATCGAGTTGACCCGCCGGGATCAGGTTCAATGCCGTGACCAGCAGCCCCGCCCAGCCCGCCCAGGCGATCGGGTGGATCATCACGTCTTGACCGCCTAACGGCAGCGGCTGGCTGGTGAAGAAGTAGCGCGCCCAATAAACCAACGGCGCAACCCCCGCGTAACTCGCCGGCGCCGGCAGCAGCCGCCCGAACACCAAAAACTTTGCGCCCAGGTAGAGCAGCGAGTTGCCCTCCAGGGAAATGCCCTGACCGGGCGCCAGCGTGATCGGCTCGACTTGTGAAAGTGACAAGCCGTACAGCAGAATCGGGATCGCAACCACCAGCCCGGCAATCGGGCCGGCGATCCCGATGTCCAGCAGGATGCGCTTGTTGCGGGGCGGCTCTTTGAGCTGGATGAAAGCCCCCATCGTGCCGAACGGGCTGAACGGGAAGGGGATGAAATAGGGCAGGGTGACGTGCGTCTGGTGATAGCGCCCCGCCAGATAATGTCCGAACTCGTGGGCAACCAGGATCGCCAGCAGGCTCACCGCAAACGAGATGCCGCTTGGGAGGCTGCGCAGCAACTCTACCGCCAGTCCGCTGAGCGTTTCGGGCTGCGGACCATTGTAGCTGTAAAGCGTCCCGGCGAAGATGACGCTTAACAGGGTGAAGAGGAACAAGACCAAATTCACCCAGGGGTTCGAGGCTTTTGGCTCGATCACACCCGGAAGCAGCATGATCGCATGCTGGTCTTTTTCGTTGCGAAAGATCGGGGTAATTTGATAGCTCTTCAGCGTTCCCGCCAGCCGGTCGTAAGCCTCGGCGCTGTCTCCCAGGATCCGGCCGCGATAGCGCGCCAGGTAATTCTTCTGCGGGTCGCCGGTCGTGATGTCGTCGATGCGCATCACCTGCGAGACGGCTTGGGTCAATTGTTCGATTTCAACCATAAGCGTTTGTCCACTCTACCATGACAAGATGCAAAAACGCCAACTCTCGTACAGACTGGCGCTGATCCGTCCTTCTGAACCTGATCTCTTGTATCTCGCTGCTGTCCACGAAAGGGAAACAGCGGGAGCGGATGGGAGTCGAACCCACCACGGCCCGCATAGCGATCCGTCACCGGTTTTGAAGACCGGGGAGCCCACCGGGACCCAACCACTCCCAGCGTATAAGCATACCGCAAGCCAATTAATTTCACAAGTTAAGATTCGCTCATCGTGAGTGTTCAGCGCATCTGACGCCCCCGAACTGTTCGGGGGAAATGTCACCCCGAGGCGCAAGTCAACTGGAACGGCTTTAGACGGTTGCCTGCTGGATCTGGTCGATGAACGGCTGCCAGGCGGTCACATCCAGCCCGCGCCGGAGGCGGTCGTAATAGTCGCGGCAAATGTCGCCTTGTTGTTCGGGGTTGAAATCCAGCAGGCTGTGGTTTTGTTGAAGCGCTGCCTGCAAACCAGCCTCGCCGCCATACTTATAAGCCTGAGCGCCGCCGGCAAACTGCGCCTGCAGCGCTTTGAACAGATAGCTCCAGCCCAGGCGCTCGAACTGCCAGACATGGGTCAACTCATGGATCAGCCAGTTTATCAGGTAACTCTGAGCATGTTCGGGGGGCGCCAGGAACTCCAGCAGGCGAACCGGAAAGTAACAGTGACGCCCCAGCGTCACCGCGTTTGGTTTGACCGGCGCCGGCATGCCCTTCATTTTGCGGCCGAAGCGGTCCAGCGTGTTCGACCAGGCGGCGCACTCGTGGATGCGCACCTGCTCGTAATCCAGGCGCGTCCCAAAAACGCGGCGGGCTTGCTGGACCTCCCAGGCGTACAGGCTGCGGGTGAACGGCGTGCAATCAGTCATATCGCCGCCGGTTCGGCACTGTCAGCCATATATCCATGCATCCTTATGAATCAAACGTGGAATGGTCCAACATGATTTTACTCGTCTGGGCTATGCACAAGATGATACAAGCCAAAGCGGCGAGTGTCAAGGCGGCGTGCCCACCCGGATCGGATCGATGCGGATAATCTGCTGATTGACACCTGACGGGGTGCACGCTAAAATCGGAAAAACTTTTTTTAGTACGGAGGAAACGATGGGCAGCGATCAGCTTTTAAAACGAGTCAAAGAAGACAACGTCAAGTTTATTTCATTGCAATTTACCGATGTCACCGGCGCGGTAAAGAGCGTGGACATCCCGGCGCAGCGTCTGCCAATCGCCCTCGATGACGGCGTCTGGTTCGATGGTTCTTCGGTGGAAGGCTTTGCGCGCATTCAAGAATCGGACATGCGCCTGGTGGTCGATCCGGACACGTATGCGATGCTCCCCTGGTCGGCGGCAGAAGCGCGGCGGGGGCGCGTGTTTTGCGATATTTACCAGGTGGACGGGCTGCCGTTTCCCGGCGACCCGCGCGGCGCGCTGAAACGGACGCTGGCAAATCTCCGAGAACGCGGCTGGACCTACAACGTGGGTCCAGAACCGGAGTTCTTCTTATTCAGGCGCAATGGACCGCAAACCATTCACCCGGTTCCGTACGACGTGGGCGGATACTTCGATTTTTCAGCCAGCGACGATGCGGTGCGCGTCCGCACCGAGCTGATGCTGGCGCTCGGCGCGATGGGTCTGCAGGTCGAGATGGGGCATCACGAGGTCGCCCTCGCCCAGCACGAGATCGATTTCCGCTACGCGGACGCGCTGATCACTGCCGATAACGTGCTTACCCTTAAATACACCGTCAAAGCGATTGCCGCCCAGCACAACCTGGTCGCTTCGTTTATGCCGAAGCCGATCTTCGGCATCAACGGTTCGGGGATGCACTGTCACCAATCGCTGGCGGACGCCGCCGGCAATAACCTCTTTTTCGATGGCAGCGACCCATACCGGCTGTCGCCAATCGGGTACGGGTTTATTGCCGGGCAACTGGCGCACGCCCGGGCTTTGGCGGCGGTGGTAGCCCCGACGGTAAACTCTTACAAACGGCTGGTGCCGGGTTTTGAGGCGCCCGTCTATGTCGGTTGGGCGCAGATCAACCGCTCCGCC
>MWTA01000073.1 GCA_002050125.1 Anaerolineae bacterium UTCFX2
CAGCCAAAAACTCAGGATCGACGCCGTCATCAATTTCAATTCTCCCCATCCGGTGTTTCATCGCGACCAGCAGTGTTGCCGCGATCAACGCCTCGGCGCATGGACGCAACTGCACCCCGTCGCTCGAAAAGTAGAGCCCAAATTTTTCATCTCCAACCCGAATCTCAGTATCGATTCGCTGTCCGTCCGCGCTTAACCGGCTGGGCGGGATCACAATCGAATTCATCGCTTACTTCCCTCCGCAGCGAGCAGGATCATGCACGAAATTATAAGACGAATTCGACAATTAATGGTAGAAAAATCTACCAGTTCCTTTCGATCACGATGAGCGCCCCCTCGCCGCGATCGTGGATAATTCCCAAATTCTGAAAATCCCCCTCCGGAGAACTCCAGACCTGGCTAAAAACCCATCCCTGCCATTTCCAAAGCGTCACCGAGCTTTGACCGCCGGGGCGCTGTTCCAGCACGACCAGTTCCGGCGTTCCATCCTGATCGATGTCCAACAACTCCACCTCGCGGATCGGAAAACGCACCGCCGAACCGCCCCACACCTGGCGATAGATCCCGCCGCGATAACCGATCATAAATGGATGGCTGCCCGGTTCACCCCCGGCGTCGAGTTTCTGGATTGCCAGCATGACTTCGGCGCGCCCGTCGCCGTTCGGGTCGCCCAGCGCCGCGTCCAGCACGACCCACTCCGGCGGGCTTTCCCACGCCAGGCGCTCTTCCTCGTAGATCCGCACCTGGTTGTCTTTCAGGATCACCGTTTCAGCCAGCCCGTCGCCGGTCAGGTCGATCTTGCCCGCAACGAACCGCCTGGGGGTTTCTTCCAATCCCAGGTCAACCTCCGCGCACCCCGCCGGGTCGCAGCGATAGAAGACCTGCTGCGGTTTTGGCTGTATTCTGGCGATAATTCCCGCGGGCGCGGGATCGTTGAGCAGGCGCGGCGCCGGTCCCGCCTGCACGGCGAGCGCCCGCGCCTCGACCAGCCCCTGGCGGTCTAGGCGCACTTGCAAGGCTAAGCCGTACTGCGCCCGGGGGTCACTTTGATCGAACACGAAATTCCCCAGGCTGTAGGCGGCAAGTCCAATCCGTTTCCCGTTTGCGCCGTCCGCCTCGATGATTTCGGTCGGCTGGATCGCGTGCGGGTGGCTGCCAACCACAACATCGGCGCCCGCCTCGATCAAACGCCGCGCGCCCTCCGCCTGACCCAGCCCGGGGCGAGTTTCGTATTCATCCCCCCAATGCGCCAGCACCACCACTACGTCCGCTACCTGGCGCGCCCGTTGGATTGCTTCGGTGATCCGCTCCAAATCCCAGCGCGCCGGCTGCCAATCGCTTTCCCCGGTTTCGACCGCGGGGTCGTCCGGCTGGCTGACAGCATTGATGCCCAAGAACGCGATGCGCACGCCGCGAATTGTCCGCGTCGCCGGCAGGTACGCCGCCGCCTGCCCCGGTCCGGCGCCGACCACGCCGATCCCGGCGCTTTCCAGAGCGTGGGCTGCTTCCGCCAGTCCGGTTGACCCGCTATCCAGGCTGTGGTTGTTCGCCAGGCTCACCAGATCGAAACCCGCCGATTGCAGCTCAAACACCGCCGCGCGCGGCGCGATCAAACGCATCGGGCGGGATGGATCGTCTCTCGCACCCGCGTTTCCGCCGCCGGCGGGCTGCCCCAGGCTGCCTTCGAAATTGCCAATCGTCAGATCGGGCATTGTCAGCCAGCGCGCGACGCGTTTGAACGGCTGGTTCTCGTCGAGAATTTGCCTCCCGAGCATGACATCCCCGACAAACAGCAGTTCGACCGGCTGATCCAGGGGAGGTTGGGTTTCGCCGCGCCGCACATAAAGGCGCGTCGAGTTATTGGGCGCCGGCGGCTCGCCAAGGGTGACGGGGTCAAACAGCAGGCTGGGCAGCGGCAGCGCCAACAGGCAGAGCAGCATCAGCCCCACCTGCGGCAAAATCCTCGCAGTTAGGCGGCGTTTCTGCGTATTGAATTCGCCCACAGGACTCCAGATCACCAGGCGGGCGGCTGGTTGGCGTAGGTCGCCTGCACCACCTTCCAATTGGGGAAGTTGGCATCCCCGCCATATTCGAGGATATAGGTGACGTCCAGCGTGTAGGGTCCGCGCTCTCCAATCAGGTTGTCGGTGCCGTAGGTGAACATCTGGTCCTTCCAGGTCTCGCGCGCGGTCACGATGGCGCGCGTTTGCGACTCCAGGTCAAACGACCTAAACGTGGAATTGACCAACTGGTGACCGTAATACTGCTGGCTCGCATTCAGCGCCTGCATCTCCTGGCTGAATTGTTCCTGCGCCGCGTCCAGATAATCTATCGAATACTGCGGCTCCCAAAACAGCCCGGTGACGCTGTCCTGGAAACTCGTTACTGCGCGCGCCAGGTCCGCGAACGCCGCCTCGCGCACCATGAAATTGGCACTCCAGGCGGGCAGGTCCGGCGCGCTCTGGTCGTCGAGCATCTGGCGCCATTTTTCATCGGTCAGCCGGTCGGCGGCGGGCCAGGGGAACTCGTAATACGAGAACACCCCGCCCTGCGCGATTTGCAGGATGGTCTGCCCGTCGATGTCCACCACCGGGACGATCGCGTAGATTTCATTGATCCGCCCAACGCCGACCTCCAGCGCCGCCGGTCCGCCGAAATCGAGTGCGTCCGGGTCGGTCGCCACGTCGACAATCACCGCCGCCTGCTGGTCCTCGGCAATGCTGGACGACGCGCCCACGCCCTGCTCCTCCACATCCATGTCGGCGGAGAGGATGACCAGTTTCTCCAACTCGCCCCCGATGAAGCGAATGCGCTCGTATTCATCCTCGGTCAATTCCTCGCCGCGCAGCTCTTTCTTCGCCATCGACTGGCAGGCGCGCGCCAATTGCTCCAGCCGGCTCAAGCCATCCCGATCTGGTTCGCTCAGCAAACCGCGGCTCTCCAATCCGGTGCGGGTCATCGCGGTCAGCGCAACCAGCCGGGCGTAAAACTCAGGCGTCGGTTCGACGTAGCCCCTGGGCGGGAGCGGCGGCGGCGGCGGCGGACCGCCTCCCATTTCCGCATAAACCTGTTTGGCGTAAAGAATGGTGTCGTGTTTGAGTTCCGCCCAGCTTCCCAGCGCCGTGTTCAACTGTTTGTCCAGCCAGGCTTGGCTGCGCATAAAATCGGGATACCCTTGTTCGGGCTGCGCCAGCAGCGGCAGAAAACTGTAAAGCCAGGCGTTGTTCAGCGTCTCGGTCCATTCAGGAACGGTCAGGTTTGCCAGCCACTGGCGGGATTTCTCCATCTGCGCCGGGTAATTCTCGTACGCGGTGTCTCCCATCTGATCCAGCAGTTCATAGGCGCGCTCCGATCCCATCGCCGCCATCAAATCCAAGCCTTTGGGCAAGCCGCGCCGGTGATCGGGCGTCCCCACGTTGCGATAGATCAACTGCCGGAAGATGTAAGCGTCGGGGACGAACCGCTGCCCCATAAACCGCAGACCCTTGGTTTGCTGTTCTTCATCGTCGGTGTCCTGGATCACCATCCCGAGGATTTTTGGCGGCGGAAGCAGTTGGGCGTAGTTGATAAAATCATCCAGTTTTGCTTCATCGGTGAGGGCGTTGAGATCCGGGTTAGCGCCGTACACATAGTTCAGCACGTCGTTATACTGAACCACCGTCAGGTCGTCGCTCCTGCCAACGAAAAAGACCGTGGGGGCATAAAGCTCCGACCAGGCTTGAAACGCCGGCTGTCCGTTCACCTGCGCCTGCGCCAGCGCTTTTACCAGCAGGATGGCTGAGCGCGTCTCGTCCCGCCCAACTTCCGCGTCGGCGCCTTTCAAGCGAAAGGTCATGCGCCCGTACCACATCATCGACTTGAAATAGGCTTTCAGCGCCTCGCTGCGCGTATAATGCCCGCGGGGGATGTATTGAGTGTAATCCTCGCCGAAGGGCAGGTCTGGAAAGATGATCGACGGCTGGATCCCCGCCGCGGCTTCGATCAACGCCAGTTCGCCCTGCACCATGCTCTGCGCATAAGCCGGAATGGGCGTGTCCGGCTTGAGCAAGGCGCTCGCGACCCCGAAATAAGCCACCACCCGCCGGGCTGCCGGTTCCCAGGCGGTGTTTTGCAGCCCCTGGTAGATCTGGTCGCTCTGTTGCAGCATGGCTTGATTCAATTGCTCCAACAGCCCAATGAAATGCTTTTCCTCCGCCACGCGCAGGGTCTTGTCGAACATCAAATGGTACGAATGCAGCAGCGCGTCGCTGGTCACAAAGATGGGCAGATTGGCATAACGGGCTTTTTCATAGAGCGCGAAAAACTCCTTTTCGTTCCCCGGCGTCACCACAAAGCCGTCGCGCTCCAACCGGTCGATCTGCGATTGTGTCAGTAGAAACAGGTTGCGCACATTGCTCAAATCCGCCGCAGCCTTTTCCTGCTGGATCAGCGCGGTCACCTCGCCCGGGGATTCGGAATAAACCGCAAACAAAGGTCCCTGGCTCAGCGTGAACGGCGGCGCCTCGGTGGGGATCGCCTCCTCCGAAGGCGCAGCCGTGGGTTCTAACGTCGTTGGCGGCTCATCGGTCTTTTTCTCACCCGCCGGCGTTTTTGTCGCGGCGGGTTGGTTGCCCGGCAAGTGGGTCAGCAAGTTGCAGGAAACGACAAAAAGCGCCGCGGCTATCATCACCCTGAACAGCCGGCTCCCCTTAATCCGTGTCATGACGCACCTCCATGTGCATGCCCGTTATGTGTGTCTTTTGTAATAGACGAATTCATCCGATCCAGGTTCCCCAGGGCTTTCTCCACGCCGCGGAAAGCCGCGCTGAGCAATCGGGTTTAGGCTTGAGACGAGATGATCTCTTGTATTATAATCTCTCCAACTCTATCCCAGGTAGCGGGCGGCAACACAATATGAAAACAAACTTCCTCGCCAATTCAGTCATCCTCAGATTGGTCGCTGTCAGCGTTCTCTGCCTTTCCGCCGCGGGGTTCGCCTACCCGGCTGCTTCTGGCGTTCAGCATCCATCTCAGGCGCAATTTGCAGATCTCCCGGGCTTCAGCCCTGCCAAATGCATGTTCGACCTACCGGCGGGCGTCAAAGAAGGCGAGCAGGTCGTCTGCGGTTATGTGCAGACGCCGCTGGATCATGCGAACCCCGAGGGACCGACCATCGAACTGGCGGTGGCGATCCTCAAGAGCAGCGGCCCGAACCCGGCTCCCGACCCCCTGTTCATCGCCCAGGGCGGGCCCGGCGGCTCGACCATCGAAACCTATGCGAATTTATTGCTCGCCAACAATAAGCTCGTGTCCGACCGCGATATCGTCCTGTTCGACCAGCGCGGCACGAAATTTTCACACCCTAACCTGTACTGCGAGGAAATCGACCAGTTGATCGCCGATACCGTGGAGCAGGATCTCAGCGACGAAGAGAGCCAGGCGCTAGCGGATCAGGCGTTCGAACAGTGTCAAATCCGTCTGAGCAGCCGTGAAAACATCGACCTCGCGGCGTTCAACAGCCAGCAAAATGCGGATGATATCGAGGCCATCCTCCAGGCGCTGGGTTATGGCAAAATTAATCTATATGGCGTTTCATACGGCACGCTCCTGGCTCTGCATTTCATGGACCGCCACCCGGACAGCCTGCGCAGCGTGATTTTGGACGCGGTCGTCCCCCGCCAAACCAATTTCATCCTGAACAGCGCCCAAACCATGGATCGCGCGTTTTCCGTGCTGTTCGAATCCTGCCGCAACGACCCGGCGTGCAACCGGGCTTATCCCGACCTCGAAGAAGTGTTCTTCGTCACGGTCAAAAAGCTCAACGAGAACCCGGCGCGCATCTCGCTCACCGACAGCGACAAATCCATCACCTACCAGCATGCCGTCATCAACGGCGACACCTTCATGAGCGGATTGTTCCAAATGCTCTACGCCGGTTCACTGATCCCCACCCTGCCGCGCATGATTTACGACGCCAGCCAGGGTAATTTCGATTTCTTCAGCCGCATCTATTCCATCCTGCTGTTCGACCGCTCGATGAGCCTCGGCATGTATTACTCGGTGATTTGCGCCGAGGACGCCGATTTCGACCCCGCCGACCAGGACCTAACCGGCGTGCGCCCGGAGATTGTCAAAGTGGAAAAAGACGAGCCGGAAAACCTGTTAAAGATTTGCGAATTCTGGAACGTCGCACAATTAGGCGAACAAGCCAACGCCCCCGTAACCAGCGATATACCCACTCTGTTGCTTTCGGGGTACTTCGACCCGATCACGCCGCCCTACTACGCCGAGCAGGCTTCCCAAACGCTTGCCCACGCGTACACCTACACCAATCCATCCGGCGGGCATGGACAGGCGCTTGACGACCCCTGCGCCAACCAGTTGATCCAGACGTTTCTGGATGACCCCTCCCGCCCGCCGGACCTGGCATGCACGCACAAGACCGGCGGTCCGAGTTATTACACACCCGCAAACACCATCGACTTCCCCCTGGCTCTCCCGCTGATCAACTTCGAACAGCCAGCGGGCTTGCAGTTCATCGCCCTGATCCTCTTTCTGGGGTTTCTGCTGACCGCCCTGCTGGCGATCCCCATAATCTGGCTGATCGCTTGGATGCGCCGCCGGCGGCAAATGCGAATTGCGCCGGCAGCTCCTGCGCCAGCCATCTCCACCTTGCCCGCAAAGCCTTTCGCTGAAGCCGCGTCCGGCTCCCCGACTCATTCCCCTGCCTCGACGAGCCTGATTGCCAAAGCTGCCGGCTGGCTGGCGTTTATCGCTGGTCCGATCTTGAGCGCCTTCCTGGTTGGGTTGGGCTACCTGCTGTTCAAAATGGCGCTGGAGAACAACTATCAGATATTCTTCGGCGTGCCGCGCTCCGCTGCGGTTTTGTTTTTTCTGCCGCTCCTGTTTGCCCTGGTGAGCCTGGGGATGATCTTCGCTGCGCTCCACTCCTGGAGTAAAGGCGATTGGAGCGTCTTGACGCGCATTTACTACACGCTGCTGACGCTTTCTGCCGCCGGCTGTCTGGTCATCCTGTTCGCCTGGGGGGTTTTCGGCGCATTGCTGTGACCCGGGCGCGGCTGCCGGATGAACTCGGTTATAAGGTAGAATATTCGCATTGCGCTTTTCGCAGGCAATGATTTTGCGCGTATGGAGGGGTAAATGAACCAAGTCGTAATCCTGGATGCAATCCGCACACCGATCGGCGCGCTGGGCGGCGCCCTGGCGCCCGTCCGCCCCGATGATCTGGCGGCGCACGTGCTAAAGACGCTGGTCGAGCGCAATCGAATCGACCCCGGCGAGGTCGAGGAGGTCTTTCTGGGCTGCGCCAACCAGGCTGGCGAAGATAACCGAAACGTCGCCCGCATGGCGTCGCTGCTGGCGGACTTTCCGGTTGACGTGCCAGCGGTGACGTTCAACCGCCTCTGCGCTTCGGGGCTTGCCAGCGTCAACAACGCCGCCCGCGCCATCCAAACCGGCGACGGCGACCTGTACATCGCCGGCGGCGTGGAGAGCATGAGCCGCGCCCCGTACTCGCTGCCAAAAAACGAAACTGGCTACGCGTTTGGCAACCTGACCGCCTGGGACACCACCCTGGGCTGGCGTTATCCCAACCCTGAGATGATCCAGCGCTATGGGGTGGAAAGCATGGGCGAAACCGCCGAGAACATCGCCGAGCTGAAACCGGGGATCACGCGCCAGATCCAGGATGAATTTGCGCTGCGCTCCCACCAGCGCGCGGTCGCCGCCATCGATGCGGGCAAATTTGCCGAGGAGATCGTTCCGGTGACCATCCCGCAGCGCAAAGGCGACCCGCGCGTGGTGGACACAGACGAGCGCCCGCGCCGCGACACCACGCTGGAAGCGCTCAGCCGGCTGAAACCCGCCTTCCGCCCGAACGGTTCGGTCACCGCCGGGAACTCCTCCGGGCTAAACGACGGCGCGGCCGCGCTGCTGCTCGCCAGCGAGAACAAGGCGCGCCAGCTTGGGGCAAAACCCCTGGCGCGGATCGTTGCCAAAGCCGCCGCCGGCGTGCCGCCGCGCACGATGGGCTTCGGACCGGTGCCGGCGACGCGCAAAGCGCTGGAGCGCGCCGGGCTCACGCTCGACCAGATCGGATTGGTGGAGGTCAACGAAGCCTTCGCCGTGCAGGCTTTGGCGGTCATGGACGAACTGGGGTTGGACCCAGAGCGAACCAACGTGAACGGAGGCGCGATCGCGCTGGGTCACCCATTGGGCTGCTCCGGCGCCCGCATCCTGACCACGCTGCTTTATGAAATGCGCCGCCGCGCCGAAACCCAGCCGCGCCCCTTTTACGGCTTGGCAACCCTCTGCGTTGGCGTTGGACAGGGCGAAGCGACCATTGTGGAGTGGATCGGATAGCCGCTAGACGCGGTTTGACAGTTGGTCAATTATTTGATATATTTTGAAAGCCCCATTCAGGATACCTTCGCTAAGGAATCGCAGCAATCATATGGAACAGCCAATCGAGCAGCCTTCTCAGCCAGAGCAACCTCAGCCAGAGCAACCTCAACCAGACCAGCCCTCTCAGCCAGAATCGTCCTCCCAACCGGAGCAGCCTTCCCAGCCGGAATCGTCCTCCCAACCGGAGCAGCCTTCCCAGCTGGAACCGTCCTCCCAACATCCGGAATGGTTTGAGAACCTAATTGCCAATTATGACATCCAACCGCCTGAAGCCGGGCAGATCCTCCAGGCGACCATCATTCGCCGCGATCAGGATGGAATTTACATCGATCTGGGAATGAAAAGGGAAACAATGGTGCCTAATCGGGATCTTGAACACCTCCCCGAGGAGGCGCTCTCCAGCCTGGAGCCGGGCAGCCAGATCACGGTGATGGTCATCAACGTCCCCTCTGAAAATCGCGAGATCGACGTGTCCATCAGCCGCGGGCTGGAAGCCCAGGTCTGGGAGCAGGCGAAAAAAGACCTGGAATCGGGCAAAATCTTAACCCTGGACGTGGTCGAACACAACCGCGGCGGGTTGATCGTCAAATACGAAAACATTCGCGGCTTTATTCCGTTTTCTCTGGTGCCAGAGCTGCGGGGCGTACGCAACCCCAAACGCGCGGAAGCGATCAAAGCCGGTTTGGTGGGCAAACCGATTGACGTAAAAATCTCGGAAGTTGACCCGCAGCGCCGGCGGCTGATCCTCTCCGCCGAAAGCGCCCAGATAGAACAGCGCCAGAAGAAGCTCGATGAACTCAAAAAGGGGCAGATACTCACCGGCTCGGTCGTGAAAGTGATCGACTTTGGCGCGTTTGTGGATTTGGGCGGCATCGACGGGCTGATCCACGTCTCTCAGCTTTCCTGGAAAAAAGTGAAGCACCCCAGCGAAGTCGTTAAGATCGGCGAAGAGATCGAAGTAAAGGTCATCGAAGTCGATCGCGAGCGCCAGCGCGTGGGTCTCAGCCGCAAAGCCCTGCTGCCTGGACCCTGGCAAACCCTGCCCGACGAACTCAAAGCCGGGGATTACGTTGAAGCCATTGTCACCCGGCTGGTCGATTTTGGCGCGTTTGCCAAGCTCCCGCAAGGCGTTGAAGGGCTGATCCACACCAGCCAGATCGGATACTCATCGCACCAAAACGCCCAGGGCGCGATTAAACCCGGGGATCGGGTGTTGCTAAAAGTCCTGGACGTTAAGCCGGAACGCAAGCGCGTCGCCTTGAGCATGCGCCAGGTCCCGATGGAGCGCCAGATCGCCTGGGCG
Source organism: Anaerolineae bacterium UTCFX2 (assembly GCA_002050125.1). Classification (GTDB taxonomy): domain Bacteria; phylum Chloroflexota; class Anaerolineae; order Anaerolineales; family UBA4823; genus UTCFX2. The sequence continues at coordinate 9,707 of MWTA01000073.1, forward strand.
ATGGAAAAAGCCGAAGAGCCCAGCCCCGCCGCTGAAGAATCCGCCGAGCCGTCTGCCGCGCCAGCGCTGGAAGAGCCAGCCTCTCAACCGCCGGAAGCGTCCGCAGATCTGGAGGCGCAGGCTCCCATTGCAGCGCCCGACCAGCCTGCACCGCCGCCCGAGGCGGAACTGGCTGAACCGCCCGAACCTGAAGCTGCCCCGGTAAACGTTGACGTCCAATCGTCCGAAACGCCCGCAGATTTAGAAGCGCAAGTTCCCATTGAAGCGCCCGACCAGCCTGCACCGCTGCCCGAGGCGGAACTGGCTGAACCGCCCGAACCGGAAGCTGCCCCGGTAAGCGTTGACGTCCAGCCGCCAAAAGCACCCGAAAACCAAACGCCCGTATTGCCGGCGGACGTGGAAACTGCGGTGGAGGAGCCGGCTGCGCCGGCTGTAGAAGCAGAGCTAACCGCGGCAGAGCCGTTGGCAGAGCCGCTGGCAGAGCCTGAAGAAGGCGCGCAGGAAGCGGTCTACGAGATCGTCGAGGTCATAGAAGAACCGCACCTGCCTGCCGAGCAGGCTTGAGCACAACTCTCAAGCCTGATTTAGCAGCAACCGGGGCGCGTTATTAGGGAGTGAGCCAGGCAAACCTTGCGAAATTATTAAGCCGTTTTGCCAAAGTAATCATAAACGCATATTTTTATGGTATATTATACGGGAGTACTGGGGTACGGGGTATAAGCAAAAGAGGAAAAAAGGCGCGGGTCCAGACATATGTGGTCGCTAATGGTTCGTTCACCTGGGGGAGAACCCCGACAATATCAGATGCACCCTGGCAGCAACACAATTGGTCGGATGGCTGGCAATGACATCGTCATCCTGGATACCTCGGCTTCGCGCTACCACGCCAGAATCGACCTGAACCCCCAAAACGATACCCTGTTCTTATTCGACCTGGACAGCACCAACGGCACTTTCCTGAACCGCGTCCAGGTGCGCGATCCGCAAAGCCTCAAGCACAACGATGTGATCCGCATCGGGTTGCACACGCTCGAAATCACCAACCAGCAAGAACAGATCCAAAGCGAGAAATTCCCCAAGCCGCACAACACCCACCAGTTGACCCGCGAGCTGGTGCTTGAATCGATCGACCAGCACGGCATCCTGCTCTCGGAAGTTGCCGCGCGGTTAAACACGATCCTCGACCTGAACGAAGCCTTGCAAGCGGTTTCGACCATGATGAAAACCGCGATGGGCGCGGACCGCTGCGAAGTAATTCTCAAGGAGAAATTCGACCAGCTCACCGAACTTGGATTTGCGCGCTCGCTCGCCCAACAAGCCATCCAATCCGGCTCCGCGGTTGTGGTGCAAGACGCCCAATCCGGTCCCACGCCCAGCAAGAGCGCCGCGTTGTTGAACATCTATGCCGCGATGGTGGTCCCGGTCGTGTCGAGCGACGAAATCCTGGGCGTGATCTACGTGTACAAAAGCCGTCCCCGGGCGCGGCCCTTCTCGGAAAGGGACTTGCAACTGGCGGTCGCAATTGGCAACCAGGCTGCCTTGACGATCCAGCGCATGCAATTGCTGGAACGCGTCCGCAAAGAAGAGCTGATCTCCAGCCTGCTCCACCGCTTCCTCTCACCCCAGGAAGCCGAATACATCATGGAGCGCTACTATTCAACCGGCACGCTGCCCTCGTTAGACGAGCACAACATCACCATCATCGCCGCCGATATTTGCGACTCCACCCAGCTTGCCGAGCGCTTGGGTTCAAAACGCTTTAGCAAAGTGCTCGAAAACTACTATCACACCATGACCGAGATCGTCTTCGATCATCATGGGATGCTCAATAAGTACATGGGCGACGGGCTTATGGCAATTTTCGGCATGCCGCAGCAGCCCCCCAACCCCGAGGTGCGCGCTGTAAGCGCGGCAATCGACATGCTCAACCGCCTGGATCATTTAAACCAGATCTTGGGCGAACACATCAAGGTTGGAGTAGGGGTCAACAGCGGTCTGGCGATGGCAGGCTACGTCGGAACCCAGGATTACGTCGAATTCACCGTCATCGGCTATCCGGTGAACATCGCCTGGGGGCTCGAATCGCTCGCCCGACCGAACCGCATCCTGATCGGTCACCCCACCTACCAGTGCGTCTCCGGTAAGTTCAGGATCACGCCCCTGGGCAACCTCGAAATCAAGACCCGCTCCGAACCGATCCAGGCTTACGAAGTCCTGCGCTGAAATTTCTGCGGGCGTCGCTGAACGTGCCGGCGCGCCGCTAGCTGCTTTTTCCCATCGCCGCCAGATAATCCGCAAACAGACCGTACGCCGTCGTGTGCGGTCCGGGGTCCGCTTCCACCACCGATAGCAGCCCCAACACGTCCGTTTGGAACTGGGCGATGCTGGTCGTGCCGGCAGCCCCGTAAAGCGGCGAATCCGCCCCCACCAACTCCGGCGCCACCCTGGCGGTTACCCCGGCGTCTTGCCTCTCCAGCGCACAAACCAGCTTCCAGCGCTTGCCCTGCGCCCTGGCTTGCTGAACGTCATCCAGGCTGATCCCCCGAACCCCGTTTCGCTCCACCTCCGCGGGCTTGAGCGGCGCGTCCATGAGCACCGTCGCAAGCGCGGCGACTTTGATCGCGGCGTCCCAGCCATCGATGTCGCCGCTCGGATCGGTCTCGGCGATGCCGATCTGCTGGCAGTAGCGCACCGCGGCTTCAAAGCTGTCGCCCGCCTCCATGCGCGTCAGGATCATGTTCGTCGTCGAGTTCAACACGCCGTGCATCGAAAGCAGGTTAGCGCCGGGGAGCGCGCCGCGAAACAGCGAAAAAATGGGCGCCCCGTCCATCACGGTTGACTCGAACAAGAACCTCTTTCCGACGCGCTGCGCCAGCGCCCGCAACTCCGGGTAGGCGTGGACGACGGGACCCTTGTTTGCCGTAATCGCGTGCATCCCGTGTTCGAGCGCCGCCTCCAGGTGATCAATCGCGGGCTGCCCATTTTCGTAATTCACCGGCGAGTTCTCGAACAGCACGTCGCCGCCAGCCTGCGCAATGAAATCGTGCGCATCGGACGTGGGGATCCGCCCCAAGGCGGTGTAATCGTTCAACTCCAGGGCGCGCTTGAGATCGATCCCTTCGGGGTCGATCGCTCTGCCATGGCTGCCGGTGAGGATACCGGTGACCTTGAAGGTTAATTCATACTTCTCCCTGAGTTCGGTCTCCTTCTGAAGAAAGAGCTTTGCCAGCGCCTTGCCGACGTTGCCAAATCCTAGAAAAACAAGCCGGGTTTCCTGCATATTCTCTCCGTGTTTTGAAATCAAGTGGGGTAATGAAAATCACCGCCTTGCCGCACTAGATTTGCGGCCAGGGAGACGGGCGGCGGTTCGGGTCCGGCGCGGGAAAGACACCCAATTGTAGCAGCCCCTCCGCCCGCCGGGTCAACGCGCGCACTTCAGCCTTGCTCAGGTATTTCAACAACCCTTCTTTCATGGAATTATGTCCGCCTTCGGGCTCTTTCAGGTTTTGAACGTAGCGCGTCAGGCTGTCGCAAAGCTCTGCGGGAATTGGCTCACCGATGAAATCCCAAATCACCGTGCGCAGTTTATCTTCGACGTGAAAACACAGCCCATGATCGATCAACCAAAGCTTGCCCGCCTCGTCTTTCAGGACGTGGCTGCCTTTGCGGTCGGCGTTATTGATGAGCAGGTCGAACAGCGCGGTCGGGCGCAGCCGCTGGCGGTCAGCCTCGTCGAAGGTGAAATAATGGTACTCTGGATCATGCTCGATATAAAGCTGAAGCGAGCCGGCGCCGAGCGGTCCATTTTCGCGATAAACCGTAGCCGGCACCAAGTCCCAACCCAACCCCTGGCTGACCAGGTAGGCGGCGGTCTCACGCCGCGCCAGCGAAGCGGTTGGAAAATCCCACAGGGGTCTCTCGCCCCGGCTGGGTTTGTACACCGCGATCAACGAGCGGTCGGCGTACGTCGCCAGCGCAAGGAAGGTGTAGTTCGAACCCCACAAGAACTCGCCCTTCAGCGAAAGAGAACCCTGGGCTAATATGGTCAGGACATCAGTGCTTGTGTCCATTCCGCTTTGGGCAAAAATGACCTTCGGGGTCCATGGGTTCGCCGCATTGAGGACAGAGCGGTCGCCCCTGCGAAGCTACACGCACCCCCCACTGGCACATCGCACGCATCTGGCTGCGCGTGCACCAATAGCGCACCACGCGCGCCTGCTCGGGGTCGTCATCCTCGTCGGTGATCTCACGCGCCACCAGCACCACCAGGTCGCTCTCGGCGTCATACCCCAAACCCAGCTCGCCGACCCGGAACAACGGGTCAACCGGCGGGTGAATGCGCATCCGGCTTTCCTCGAATTCGGCGCTGTCTTCATCCAGGTCAGGATAGCGCTGATGTATTTCGGATAAGAACTGTTCCAACCCCACTGCCAACGACTGAATCTGAATTTTTTCGACGATCAAGGTGATCGTCCGCGAGCTCTGCCAGCCCTGGATATAGAATACCCGCCGGCCAGGCTGACCGATGGCGTCGGTCGTGATGTGGGTTACCGGTTGTAGATCGATTTCTTCAGCAGGCATGGTCTCTCCCGAAAACGAGCCTAGTATACCAGACTCAGGATTTTGACAGACTAAAAGAAAGGTCGTAATTCAGCGTCAGCAGCCGGCTGCCCGCCTCGCCGATGGTCAACGCAGTGATGGATGCCGGCGCGACCTGCATCCGTTGAAACAGGTCCAGTGATAATCCCAGAAAATACGCCACCGCCAGCTTGATCGGGTCCGAATGCGACACACAGACCAGGATCTCTTTCTCGGCGTGCTGCGCAGCCAGCCAATCCAACTCTTGCGTGATCCGAAATTGCGCCTGAACAAAGCTCTCGCCGCCCGGAATGGTCATGCGCGAGGGCGTCTGTTGCACGGTTTTCCAGGCTTTCAAGCGCGCCAGCCCCTTCACTTTCTGCTCGGTCCAATCTCCCATGTCGAGTTCGGTCAAGCCCTCGCGCTGGACGACTTCCAGCCCAAGCCGCGCGGCGATCGGCTGCGCCGTTTCGAGCGCGCGCTCGAGCGGGCTCGAGTAAATTGCTTTGACGGGCGCATCCGCGAGCTTTTCCGCCAGCGCCTGGGCTTGCGCCCGACCCTTGTCATTCAAATGCACTCCCGGCTGCCTGCCGGCGATCCTGCCCTTTTTCACATACTCATTTTCGCCGTGGCGAATCAACAAAAATAACGGCATAACCCTACCTCAGTGTTGGTGTTCAGCGTTTGTGTTTGCTCTTGATGTCCTTGATCTCAGCTTCGTCTAACTCCGCCAGCGTTTCGTTGCGCGCGATACCCAGCGCTGCGCGCTGCGCCTGCCGCCAGCGGCGCAGCCGTTCGCCCACCTGCGCTTCGTAACCTTGCTCGGAGGGATCGTAAAAGTACGCGCCCAGCAGTTTTTCGGGCAGATATTGCTGCGGTTTGAAATGCTCCGGGGCGTCGTGCGGATATTGATATCCCTTGCCGTGCCCCAGCGCGCGGGCGTCGCGGTTGCTGTCCTGCAAGTGCTGCGGTACCGCGCCGGCGCCCTCCTGCTCGATCAACTGGAACGCCTTAAAGTACGCCAGCGCGCTGTTGGATTTCGGCGCCGTGGCAAGGTAGAGCGTCGCTTCGACGATCGGGAAGATTCCCTCGGGCAGCCCGATATATTCGAACGCCTGCGCGGCTGCGTTAGCGACCACCAGCCCGTTGGGATCCGCCAGCCCGATGTCTTCGCCCGCCAGGATGATCAAGCGGCGTAGGATGAAGCGCGGATCCTCCCCGGCATAGAGCATCTTCGCCAGCCAGTACAGGGCGGCGTCCGGGTCCGACCCCCGCACCGACTTGATGAAAGCCGAAATCGTGTCGTAATGCGCATCGCCGTCTTTATCGTACAACACCGCCCGCCGCTGGATCGATTCCTGGGCGACTTGCAGGTTGATGTGGATCGCGCCGTCCGCGTCCGCCGGAGTGCTTTCTACTGCCAGCTCGAGGGCGTTCAACGCGTTGCGCGCATCCCCGCCGGCAACCCGCACAAGATGCTCGAAGGCGTCCGCGGCGACCTCGACCGTCCGCCTGCCATAGCCGCGCTCGCGGTCCGTCAGCGCGTTCTCGAGCACCGCGCGCACCTCCGCCTCGCTCAACGGGCGCAGTTGGAAAACCCGCGAACGGCTGACCAGCGCCCCGATCACCTCGAAATAGGGGTTTTCGGTCGTCGCCCCGATCAGCGTCACCGCACCGTTCTCGACGTGCGGCAGCAGCGCGTCCTGCTGGGCTTTGTTCCAGCGGTGAACTTCATCGACGAACAAAATGGTGCGCTTGCCATAGAGCTTGCGCCGCTCCACCGCCCGGTCGATCACCGAGCGCAGGTCCGCTTTGCCCGCCAGCACCGCCGAAAGCGTCTCGAAATGGCTTTGAGTCTGGTTGGCGACCACCATCGCCAGCGTGGTCTTTCCGCTCCCTGGCGGTCCCCACAGGATAATGGAAGAGAACAACCGGTCGGCTTCGATCGCCCGCCGCAGCAGCTTGCCCGGTCCAAGCAAATCCTGCTGACCCACGTACTCGTCCAGCATGCGCGGGCGCATGCGAGCTGCCAGCGGCGCCTCGGTCTTCATTCGGTTTTGCAGGGCATGATCAAACAGGTCCATTTCGCACTCGTCAGATGATTATATCCTTGAAACGCCGAACCGCCGCCGCAAACCCGCCTCAACATCGAATATGTCAAATTCGGTTGACATTCTGAAAATTAATATTTTCTAATTCAAATTCGTGGTATAATCTCGCCGCTTGTATACAGAAGTTCTAAGCTAGATCACAGATTTAGGTTTGGAACCCTGGATAACAATCGCACAATTTTGTAGAAAGGAGTTCCATTCCATGTCCGAAAAAGAACAAGGCGTCGTTAAGTGGTTCAACGGCTCGAAGGGCTACGGCTTCATCGAGCGCGACGCGGGCGGAGACATCTTCGTCCACTTCAGTTCAATCCTGGGCGATGGCTACCGAAACCTGGACGAAGGTCAGCGGGTTGAGTTCACCGTCGCGCAAGGTCAAAAAGGCCCCCAGGCTCAGGACGTTCGGGCGATCTAGTCTCTAGATCCAAACCGATCAAAGAAAACAGGATGGCAAACCCATCCTGTTTTTTATTTCGTTTTTTGTTCTGATTTTTATTTCAGATACTCACCGGCGCAGTTGCGCTCAATCTTCGCGCGTGTAATCGATATGCGCGATGCCCGCCCGCAGCGCAAACAGCACCGCCTGGGTGCGGTTCGAAAGCCCCAGCTTCGCCAGGATGTTGGTCACGTGAGTGCGCACGGTGCGTTCGCTAAGAAACAGCTTGTCGGCGATTTCCTGGTTGGTCATGCCGAGCGCCATGTGCTGCAAAATCTCGATTTCGCGGTCGGTCAGCGCGCTGCCGCCAATCGCTCCGCCCTCTTCGTTTTGGATGTCCATCAAGAGTTTGCGCGCGATGTCGGGTCCCAGCGCCGGACGGTTGGCGTAGGTGTCGTGGATCGCCTGGATCAGTTCGCCCGCCGAAGTATCCTTCATTAGATACCCCATCGCCCCGGCTTTGATGGCGGAGAAGACCTGGTGGTTCTCGGCAAAACTGGTCAGAACCAGGATGCGCGCCGCCGGGAAAACCTTCTTGATCTCCAGCGTGGCTTGCACGCCGTCCATTTTTGGCATCACCAGGTCGAGCAGAATGACATCCGGGCGCAGTTCGTCTGCCAGTTGCACCGCGGTCTGTCCGTCGCCGCACGCCCCCACCACCTTCATCTCCGGCTCCGCCGCAAGCAGGGCGTTTAACCCGTCTCGGACAACCGTGTGATCATCCACAATCAAAATGCTGATAATTCGATTCATACTGGCACCTCGATTATCACCCGAATACATGCGCCTTTCCCAGGTTCGGAAAGGATCTGGATCTGCCCGCCCAACGCGGCAGCCCGCTCGATCATATTCCCCAGCCCCATCCCGCCCGCTTTTTGGGCGGCGGCTGGGTCGAAACCAACCCCGTCATCGGCAATTTCCAATTCCACGGTGTTGGCGGAGGCGCGCAGCGTGACCGTAACCCGCGCAGCTTCCGAATGCTTCAAGATATTGTTCAAAGCCTCCTCGGCGATGCGATACAACGCCATCTCGACCGCTTCATCCAGGCTCAGCGCGCCTTCCACGTTGAGCTGCGCGGTCATGCCGGTGCGCTTTTCGACCGAATCCAGGCGGCGGCGCAGCGCGCCTGCCAGCCCCTCGTCCAGGTAATCCGCCGGGCGCAACTGGTAAACCAGCAGGCGCATCTCTTTCAACGCCTGGAGCGCCGCTTGGTTGATGCGTTCCAAGTGGTCTTTGAGCGCCTGTAAATTGGCTTGCCCGAGCACGTTCAGCCCCGCGCTCGAAAACAGCACCTGGCTGTACAGGAGCTGCGTGACGGAATCGTGCAGCTCGCGCGCCAGCCGCTGGCGCTCCTGCACCACCGCGGCGATCTCAGCTTGCTTTACCAGCCGCGAGCGTTCGATCAGACTGCCGATCTGGTCAGAAATAATCATAAACAAGCTGATGTCTTCGATGGTGTAGTTCAGGATCGAACGGTCGAACAGGCTGAGCAGCCCCAGCGCCTGACCTTTAGCGCGAATCGGGGCGCCGATGAACGCCCGGTGTCCCTTTTCGTAAAGCCGGGCGAACGCCTCGGGCAGGTTGGCTTCGCTGCCGGTGTCGTTGATAACGATCGGGCTGGTGGAGTCCGCCAGGCGCCTCCAAAAATTCTGCGCCGCCGGCAAAGCAGTGAGTTCTTCAGCCAGTTCGGGTGTCAGGTTGGATTGCACTGCCAGCGTAAAAGCTTGCTGCCGTCCGTTCATGAAGTGAATCGCGCCGGCGTGCCCGTGCAGCGTTTCGAGCGTGATCTTTAGCACCTGTTCCAGGACGTCGTTCAGCGCCAGCGGCTCGCTGGCAATCGCGTTGATATCGTACAGCGTCTCCAAATGCTGCGTGCGGACTTCCACCTGCTTTTCCAGCGACTCCAATAAGACCGAACGCCGCAGCGAGGCGGCGGCGATGTCTGCCACCGCGCGGCACAACCGCACGTCCTCCGCCGAGATCTGGCGCTTGCCCGCAAACCCAAACCCCAACACTCCAAAGGTATTCGCGCCAGCTCGCACCGGAACCAGCAAAGCGGACCGGGCGTGACGAAAGATCTTCTTCAGTTCCTTCTTCTGTGAGCTGGACAGAGTTTGCGGGAAATCCTCGATCACGTTGGTCTCGCCGTTGACATACACCTCCCAAAGCGGACCCCATTGCGCCGGGAAGCTCAAGCCCAGCGCGCCCTCGTCCAGGCTTGCACGCACGACCAGCGCGGTCTCTAGCCGGTCGGGGGAAAGAAACGCCCCGTCGCGCGCGCCCGAGAAGCGGGCGATCTGATCGAGCACCGCGGCGAGCGGGTTTTCATCCGCCTCGGCTTGACCCAGCGCCAGCGTCACCGAGGAAAGCACGTCCAGCTCTTCGGTGCGCCGCTGGCTCTGCTCGGCTTGCCAGGCGCGGTCGATCACCTGGGCGACCTGGTCGGAGAAATCCGCCAGCCGTTCTGCGTCCGCCTGGCTAAAAGAGTTCGGCGTGAGCGAACCCAGCGAGATGAAACCAATCATCTCATCGGCAACAAACAGCGGAGCGCCCAGCCAGCCGCGCACGGTCTCCACTTCGAGCCAGCCCTCGAAGCGCGCGTCGCCCTGGATGTCGCCGATCTGCAGCGGCTGGCGCGATTGGCGCATCGCGTCGATGAGCGGGTTCTGCTCGTGAAACGCCCGTCCTACCGAGCGCTGCACCTGGATTTCCCGTTCGCTAAACACAAAGCGTTCGTTCTCTTCGACCAGGTAAAGGCTGGCGTGGTCGTATTCGATCACCGTGTGCAGGTTCACCAGGATCGCCTGGAGTGTTTGCTTAAGGTCGCCGGCAGCCGCCAGCGCCGACATCACATCGCGCATCGCTTCCGCCTCGCGGCGGCGGCGGCGTTCGGAGGCTTTTAACTGCGCCTGCTGAAAGGCGACCGCCAGCAGGTTGGCGATTTCTTGCATCACCTGCACCCGCTCGGCTGAAAACCCCGCCGGCGCCGCCGTATACAGGCTCAAGCCGCCCTTGAGCTGGTTTTCCCAGCGCAGCGGCACGCACAAACAGGCGCGCACACCGTGCGCCAGCAGGCTGCGCTGCGCCCCGGTCGGCGTCTCCAGTCGCGCCAGATCCTGGATGATCTGCGGCACGCCCTGCGAAAACAAGAGGATCTCCCCGTCTAGTTCGGGGATAAAAGACGCCGCCTGGCGCTCCAGCCCGCCCGGTTGAAATAACTTGCCATCCGCCGCGATCAGCTCGGCGCTGCCGGCGTTTCCGCCAAGCAGATAGACCGCGCTCGCCTGGTAGTCCGGCAACAGGTGCGAGATGTGCCGCAAAGCCGCCTCCGCCGCCTCGGCTTCTCCCTCGGATGAAAGGATGGCGTGTTCGATCTCGTGCAGGATTTGCAGCCGCCAGATGCCCTGGCGCAGTTCGTCTTCGTCAGCCAATGGCAAGCCGCGCTCGAGCCAGATCATCTGCGCCGCGGGGCGTTCCTGATACAGCGTGCGGCTGATCACCAAATCGATCCAAACCGGGGCGCGCTCCTCCAACTGCAAACACAGACCGCCCTCTTGCGCCACACCCCCTTCGCCCTGCGCTACGCTGCGCACTAACCGCTTGATCCGCCGGGCGTCGGAAGGCGAGAAAGCCAACAGGATCCGGTCGAGCGGCGCTTCGAGCAGCGCCTCCGGGCTGCTGGCGAGCAAATTGGCGGCGCGCGGCGACGCGTATGCGACGCGCTCGCCCTCCAGGATAATCACCGCGTGGTCTGATGCAGCCATATCTGACAATTGTAATGCAGATTTAGCGCGCTTTTCGTGATAGGCGAAGGCTTTATTCAACCCCCTGTCTTAGCGCAAATACTTGAAATACTTCTCGATCACCGGCGCGGGGTCCTGGCTGGAATGCTGGCGCATGATCTCCAGGAAGCCCGCGCCGTCCGCCTGCCGGTAAGCGTAACGCCGCGCATATTCTTTCAGCGCGGCAAAAAAACCCTCATCGCCCATCCATTGACGCAGCTCTTCCAAAAACAGCGCCCCGCCCAAATACACCGGGTCGCGGTACAGCCGCCATTGCTGCGGCGCGGCGAGCAAGTCGTAGATCTGGATGTCGATCGGACC
>MWTA01000048.1 GCA_002050125.1 Anaerolineae bacterium UTCFX2
GCGTGTCGATGAACTGCTCGACCCCGGCGAAGTCCACGATTTCGTCGAATTTGCGCCGGATCTCGTCGCGGCGCATGCCGAGGATGGCGCCGTTGAGGTAGATGTTCTCGCGCCCGGTCAGCTCGGGGTGGAAGCCGGTGCCGACTTCGAGCAGGCTGGCAATGCGCCCTTGCACCTTGACCCGTCCGCTTGTCGGGGCGGTGATGCGGCTCAGGATCTTGAGCAGCGTGCTCTTGCCGGCGCCGTTGCGCCCGATCACGCCGAGCACCTCGCCCTGCTGGACTTCGAACGACACGTCGCGCAGCGCCCAGATCGTCTCACCGGCGCGGTTGCCGTGGTCGCTCTCGCCGATTCGGAGCAGCGGGTTGGGTTGGCCGCGCAGCCGAGCCCACCACAGGCGCAGGTCGTTGGTCAGCGTGCCGGTGCCGATTTGACCGAGCTGATAGGCTTTGGAGAGGTTTTCGACGGAGATGACAGTACCGGACATTAGGTAATTTTAACCACGGATGGCACGGATTTTCACGGATGATTTTTGGTCAGGAGGTTTTTATCGGTGTAATCTGTGTAATCTGTGGTGAATTGAAAACCACGGATGGCACGGATTTTCACGGATTATTTTTGGTGAGGAGGGATTTCATCGGTGTAATCCGTGTCATCAGTGGTGAATTGAAAACCACGGATGGCACGGATTTTCACGGATTGTTTTTGGTCAGGAGAGGTTTTGTCGGTGTGATCCGTGTCATCGGTGGTGAGTAAAAACCACGGATGGCACGGATTTTCACGGATTATTTGTAATCGTTTCTTGTGAAGCGGGCTATACCACTCGGCGGATGTGCTCAAGGGATGCGGCGCCGAAGTTAATCAACAAGCCCACCCGTATGCCGGTGGCTTTGAGGTAGTTGATCAGTTGGGCTTCATCGATTCCGGTCAGGCGTTTGGCAGCTTTGATTTCGATAACGACCTTGTGATCTGCCAAAAAATCGGCTCGGTATTCGCCAGCGACCGCGTTTTTGTAGCGCACTTCTAGGGGCATCTGCTGTTTGAACGGTATCCCCCGCAGTTCAAATTCATGCGCCAACGCGGATTGGTAGACCGCTTCGAGAAAGCCTGAGCCGAGGACGGTGTGGACTTCCATTGCCGCGCCGATGATGGCGTAGGTCAAATCTTTATGCAATAGCTCGGGCATTATGGCTCAAGGATCGCGTGGATTCTATCTGTGTTATCCGTGCAATCCGTGTAATCCGTGGTAAATACTCTATACCGTGTCCATGAAGGTGGCTTCGGTGCGGTTGAAGAGCAGCAGCCCCAGAAAGAGCACCACCAGCGTGAATCCGGCGCTGTAGGCGAGCATCGCGGCGTTGACCGTGCCAGCGCCCAGGAAGGCGTAGCGGAAAGCCTCCACCACCGGTGTGAGCGGGTTCGCCAGGATCAGCGGGCGGAAGCGCTCCGGGATGGCGGAAACCGGATAAATGACCGGGGTGGCGTACATCCAGAGCTGGACGCCGAACGTCACCAGGAAGCGCAGATCGCGGTAGCGCGTGGTGAGCGAGGAGACGATGACGCCAAAACCCAGCCCAAGCCCAGCCATGATGAGCAGGAGCAGCGGGGTGAGCAGCGCCCAGGCGTTTATCTGCACCGCCGCGCCGCTGAGCATGTAATAGATCACGAATACGAGGAATAGGACGAACTGGATCGCAAAGGTGATCAGATTTGAGATGAGAATGGAAACCGGCACCGCCAGGCGCGGGAAGTAGACCTTGCCGAACAGATTGGCGTTGGCGATAAAGGTTTGCGAGGTCTTGTTCAGGCACTCGGCGAAGTAGCTCCAGATGACCGTGCCGGAGAGGTAGAAGAGGAACTGCGGCAGACCGTCGGTCGGGAGGGCGGCGATGCGCCCGAAGATGATAGTGAAGACCAGCGTGGTGAGCAGCGGCTGGATGAGATACCAGAGCGGTCCGAGGATGGTCTGCTTGTAGACGGAGACGAAGTCGCGCCAGACGAAAAGCATGATCAGGTCGCGGGCAGCCCAAAGCTCTGCCAGGCGCAGGTCGAGCCAGCCGCGGCGCGGCTCGATGATCATCGTCCAATTCGATTGCTCGGTTTGAACTTCTAAAGCGGGTTTGGTCAGCATCTATGATAAACTTGTCTCGAAAAAATTGGCTGGGATAAAAACATTTCCATGGCGGCTGAGGGCAGAAAAAACCGAAATAGCAGGTTGATCCGAGCGCTGTTTGGCGCAGTGGTCCTGCTGGGCTTGATGGGTCTGGCGTGGAGCAGGGACGCCGGCGCCAGCGGCTCCGCTAGGCAGGCGCAGGAATTCAAACCGACCAACACCACCTGGTCTCCGGTGAGCACGGGCACGATCGGGCGGCTGTGCGGAGAGCTGGTGTACCTGCAAGACAAGCGCAGCGGGGTTAAGGACATTGGGCTGAAAGCCTGCAACTCGAACAGGATTTATGTTTTTTACCGCCACCCACGCGACCTGGTGCCTTTTTACCAGTTTCGCGATGCCAACGTTGGCACGGGTCTTGAGCTGTGCGACAAGCAATTTGGCTGTCTGGATAATTACCTGATCGGTTTCAAGAACTATATCGGGCTGGAAAGCTGCGCTGAGTGCGGAAAACAGATGCTGCCGACCTGGACGACCGCCCCGCTGACGCCCTACACGCCGACCCCGCCACCGCCGACACACACCCCGTTCCAGCCATCGGCGACCGCCAGCTTCACGCCCACGCTGGCGCCCTGGCAGGTGACCGAAACGCCCCGTTTGTTCGAGCTGCTGCAAGGCACGCCCACCGCGCCAACTAAGACGGCTTCACCGACCGCGCCAGCGCCAACATCCAGCCCCTCGCCCAGTCCAACCGCGCCGCCTTCGGCGTTAGAGCGGATCAGCGGTTCGCCGTTGTTTCTCGGGGGGGTCTTCCTGGCGTTTGGGTTGCTGCTGGCATTCCTGGCGTGGCGCTCTTTGAACCGACCCGATCGCGATTGATCTGGCGCTAAAATTGACACAAGCGCGCTCCGCCATTCCGACATGGGCGCAGGTTTGCACTTCCCGAATGCCAGTTTGAATTTAGTTATTCCACTCCCGCGAAATCACTCGAATCCAAACGCTGAGATTCTGAACCTGGTGGCGATGCTAGGGACAGTTCAGTCCTGTCGATGAAAGATGTAGTCTCAAATGGCGCGTGTTTCGTCGGGGGCGATGGCAATACCCCTACTGGTTATTTTGTGGTGCAATTTCTGTACCGTTAATCGTGCGAATTCTACCACACAAGATTCTGCATACACCTTACAAGGATGCAAAGTCACAAGAATTTGATAAAACTGTTAGTCGAATCAAAAAAGGGTTTACAAAAAAGATTGTAAAGGTACGATTTTTTCTGTCCGCCAGCACCCGGAAAAGCGGCTATAATCACGTTTGCTTTCAGGACCTCAAATGCAAATCGATCAAAACCCCACCAGTTCTGAGCTTGACAACAAACTTGAGCGGCTGCGCGATTTGCTGCGTAAATTCGACCTGGACGCGTTGGCATTGAGACAAATTGGAAATTTCGCCTGGGCTACCTGCGGCGGCGATTCGCACGTCGATATTGCCAGTTCAACCGGCGTCGCGGCGTTGCTGATCACCCGCAGCGCGCGCTTCCTGGTGACGAATAATATTGAATCTGCCAGGCTGATGGAGGAGCAGGGGCTTGCGCGCCAGGGCTGGGATTTGCAGGTTTCGCCCTGGTTCGCAGGGGAAGCTGGTTTGCTCAAATTGACCCGGGGGCTGAAATTAGGCGCAGACCTGGTTCTACCCGAAGCGCTGGATTTATCGCATGAAATTGCTGGCATCCGCTGCCAACTGCTGCCTGAAGAGAGGAATCGATTCCGCGCGCTGGGGAAAGAATGCGCCCAGGGCATGTATGCGGCGGCTCATTCCATCACACCTGGGATGACCGAGTATGAGATTGCCGGGCAGCTTGCTCAGGCTGTAGAAAGCCGGGGCGTCCAGGTGATCGTCAACCTGATCGCGACGGATGAGCGGGTCTTCTCCTATCGCCATCCTTTGCCTACGGCGAAAAAGCTGCGGAATTATGCGATGCTCGTGTTGTGCGGGCGCAAATGGGGGTTGATCTGCTCGCTAACCAGGCTGGTTCATTTTGGCGCTGTGCCGGATGAAGTGCAGCGCAAGGCGGAAGCCGTCGCCCGCGTCGACGCGGAGATGATCGCAGCCACCCGTCCAGGCAAAACGATCGGCGAAGTCTTCACCCGGGGTCTGGCAGCTTACGCATCGGTGGGGTATGCGGACGAATGGATGCTTCATCATCAGGGTGGTTTAGCCGGCTATGCTCCGCGCGAGGTCGTAGCCAATGCCGAGTCAAAAGAGCCGGTTCTGGTGGGTCAGGCGTTTGCCTGGAACCCGTCGATAACCGGCGTTAAATCTGAGGACACCCTGCTGGTGGGCGAACAGACGAATGAAATTATCACCGAAATGGATGACTGGCTGGCAGTTGACGTTCCTATCGGCGACCAACTCATAAAACGCCCGGCTATTCTGGTGAGGTAGTCAGTGCTCCCTCTTTGATCGATTCCAGATATTCAGCGGTCACCTGATCTTCCCACTCCAGCTCCTCTTTGAGCTTCTCGTTGTACCACTTCTCGTGGTGGGCGCGGGCGTACCAGGCGGATACTTTACCGCTGAACATGGAGAAAAAGGCTTCTTTTTCTTCGGGGAAGACCGCGCCCATGTAGACGTGGATGATCAGCCCGGCAACGATAGTGAAGACCGAGACCCAATGCACCGGCTGAGCGAACTGCTTTAGCAGCGGCGGAAAGAACGTCTTGAAGGTCATTACGATCCCGCTTAACATGATGCCGATAGTGCCGAGAATCACCACATACATATATGCTTTCTGTCCGGCGTTGTAGGCGTCTTGCGGCGGCAGTTCGCGGTCCTTGTGGAACCCGAGCATTTGAAGCGGCTTGATCTTGAACCATTCGATGTCATCGCGATCCAATAAGAGGCGGGTAATGGCAAACGGTACGAAATACTTGCGAAAGCCCAAAAGGACGTTGAAAGTCAGCACAAATATCCAGATCAAACCGAGGGTGTAGTGGAATTGGATCAGGTTGGCGGTGCTGCCAAACAGGTTGCGGTACAGCTCCTGCAGCCAGACCGGGCTGAGCCCCAGGCGCGGCGAACTGAGGACAGCCACCCCGGTCGGCAGCAGCAGCAGCCACATGAAAACATTGAACCAGTGGGTCAGGATGTTAGCCAGGTTGTGCTTCTTGTACGTTTTCCGGTACAAACGGCGCCGTTCTTCCGGAGGGATGTTCTTGTGACTGCTCATGCGCTTATTCCTCGAATTCCTTCTCGCCTTCGATCAACTGCTTGGTAAAGAATACCGCTTGCACAAAGAAAGAGGCGCCAATTCCGGCGAACAGCAGCGGCGCCAGGACTTTCTTCCAGCCTACCTCCGCCAGGCTGTACTGCGGCTCGCGCGGCAGTTCGCCCGGCTGCGAGACCAGCGGTTGCCGATCATCGGTGGGCATGTACAGGAATCCGGATTGCGCCGCTTCTTCCGGCAGATTAATATAGAAAATATTTGGACCCGTATCGTGTCCGTTCACTTCGTAATCCAGCCGCACGATGGATTTGGCGTTTTTGAGCGCCTGCGCGGCAGCGGAGGTAGGATCGTTCAAGTCGCCAAACAACCGTGAACCCCCGAGGCAGGTAGCAACGCAGGCGGGCTGCTGCCCTCGTTCCAGACGCTGCTGGCAGGCGTTGCACTTATCGACCACGCCGCGGCGCTGATCCAAATAACGCGCGTTGTAAGGGCAGGCATCCACGCAGAAACCACAGCCGATGCACGCCTCTTGATCCACCAGAACCAGACCAGTAGCCGGGTCTTTGTAGGTGGCGGCAGCCACACACACCTCGGTGCAGGGCGGTTTTTCGCAGTGCATACAGTTGTAGGGTACAAAGGAGCGCTTCAAGGCTGGAAACTCTCCCAACAAGCCCAGGTCTTGCACCCAAATGCGGGTGTGTTCCAAGGGGACCTGATTTTCGACGCTGCACGCCACCTGGCAGGCGCGGCAGTCGATGCAGCGGGCGACGTCGATCACGAATGCGTAATGCGGTTTGTGAGCCATAGATGACGCTTTCTCCTGTCCTCGCTCAAGCCTTCTTGACGGAGACGAAGGTCTGAGTCAACGCCTGCCCGCCGCTGATGGGATCGACGGTGGTCGCGTGCAAGACCGAACTCGAGGCGCCCACCCCATAAGCAGTGCGCAACCCCTTCGAGAGATGCCCGTAACCTGGAGCCATATAGACGCAGTCGGGGCGGATGGCTTCGGTCATTTTTAGCTGGACTTTGACGCTCCCAACTTCGCTGGTCGCTTCGACCAGATCCCAATCCTGGAGACCCAGTGTCTGAGCTGCAACGGGGTTCATCCAGAGGCGCGGGACATCTTCGTACTTGTGCAGGAGCAGGTTGTTCTGCGTTCCAAACTGGGTATGCTGACCTACTTTGCCGGTGAGCAAATAGAACATCCCCGGTTTGGGTTGGGGCGGCTCCTGCCATTTGGGGATCGGGTCGAATTTGCCCGCCTCCAAAGTTGAGGAATAGATTTCGATCTTGCCGCTCGGCGTGGGCCAGCGGTGGATTTCTGGTTCGCTTTCGGGCATTTCAGCATAGCCGCGCAATTTCAGCTCTTCGAAGGAAATCCCCAGTGGAGCAATTTGCTGGCGGATATAGTCTTCTTCATCCTCATATTGGAAATAATCACCCAGACCCAGGCGTTCACCCAGCGCTTTGTAGATCCAGAGGGCTGACCTGACGTCGCCCTGCGGTTCGATGACCGGCTGGCGCAGCCAGATGCGGTTGCCAACTGTGATCACTGGGTCGTAGCGCTCCAGATAAGACGCCTCCGGCAGGACCACGTCGGCGAACCAGGCGGAGTCGTTCAAAAAGATGTCCATAACGGCGATGAAATCCATCTTGCCGAAGGCTTCCAGCGAGCGCTGGCGGTCGGGCAGCGAAAGGATTGGGTTTTGGCGGGCAATAAACCAGCCGCGCGCCTGATAGGGTTGCCCTTCCAGGATGCCGTCGCGCAATTGCTGGAAAATGCCCAGCTTGAGCGGCACAAAGGGGAATTTCCACGGCACGCCGTCCAGACGCAGCGCTGAAATGCGCGGATACGGCGGCTGGGGCGGTTTGCCGAGCGCGCCGCCTTCCTCGCCCGCAGCCGGGAACATGGTGACGCCCCAATTACCGACCAGGGTGTTCAGGATGGCTATCGCACGTTCGGTGGCGAATGAGTTGATGAAGTTGGAGGTGCGCCAGCCGTTATGGGCGAGGGCATACGGGCCAGCGTCGCTGAACTCGAGCGCCACCCGCCGGATCACCTCTGCCTCAACGCCGGTGATTGACGCAGCCCATTCCGGCGTGTAGGCGGTTACCGCCTCTGCCAGGCTTTCGAAACCGACGGTGTAATTGGCGACGAACTCGTGGTTGTAGCGCCCTTCACTGATGATCACGTTGATCAGCGCGAGGTGGAAAGCCAGGTCGGTTCCCGGACGGATGGCGCACCACTCAGCCGCTTTCGAGGCGGTCTTGGTGAAGCGCGGATCGAGATACACGACTTTAACGCCGCGGGCAATCGCATCCGTCAGGTCGGAGGTCTCGGAGGTGGAAATGGCTTCCATCAGGTTTCGTCCGGTGAGCAGGATGTACTGCACTTGGCTGTAATCGCGCGCGGGCTCTTCCATGCCAAAGGTCATCGAGTTGGCGACGATCATGGCGTTAAAGCACAGGCTGCGCTGTGTGCCGTAATTGGGGGAACCGAAGCCGTAAAGCAGATTTTCGAACTGGGTCTGCGAGAGGCAGTGAGTGGTTGAGAAGACCATCGCCTCGGGCCCATATTTTTCCTTGATTTTGAGCATGTTTTTGGCGGTGATATCCAGGGCTTCGTCCCAGCTTGCCTTGCGAAACAAGCCTTCGCCGCGCTTGCCAACCCGCACCAGCGGGGTCAGCACCCGATCTGGGTCGTAAGTGTTCATCAGCCCGGATTGGCCGCGGGCGCACAGCCGGCCTTTCGAGTGAGGATGCTCGGGGTTGCCTTCCAGCTTAACGACCCGGTCTTCAGAGACGCGGGCGCGCACACCGCAGCGCCAGACGCACATCTCGCAGGTTGTGGGAACGTAGCCGTCTCCGTGCGGGTCTCGGCTGGCAATGATGCGGGCAGCCTGGGTGGCGCGCGGCGGGATGAACTGCGCCGCCGCGGCGGCTGCGGCAGTACCGCCGCCCAGCTTCAAGAAATCTCGCCTGGTCAACAAATTTTCCGGCATAATGGATGCCTTTCATCTACCTCGTTGTCAGCGTATTGACCGTTTTCATGGTTCAAGTTTTTTCTTGCGCTGCATGCCGGCGCGATCGATCAAGTAGAAGAGCAGCAGACTGATCAGACCAAAAGCCAGGACGGTCAGATAGGGGCTCAGATTCCACAGGTCGGGGATGACCACGCTGCCAACCTTAGCCAGCTTTTCAATTTGCGGAAAAACCTGTTGATAAGTCAGCCCGAAAAGCGCCGCGCCCGTTAGAAACCCAAGCATGCCTGGGATCAAGTAATCCAGCTTGCCTTCGCCGCCGCCGGCGGCGCAGGTGCCCGGTCAGTAACCGGTGAGCGCCATGCCCATCCCGAAGATCAGTCCGCCGACCAGGTTTCCGACGATATAGGTCTCCGGGACGCGCGGGAAGGCGAGTAGACCCAGCCCGCGCAGGGTGTACAGTCCGGTCATCGAGACGATGAGGGCGGTCATCATGAACTTGAGCACGCTCATGTCGGTGAAGCGAAAGACGTTGACAATTTTAGAATAGCGCGTCAAGCCGGCTTTGTTGAGCGAGAAGCCGAACAGGATGCCGAGGATCAACGCCAGGATATAGTCCGTCATATCAGCCTCCTCAATAACCCCTGATTAATAGTTCTTGCGATACACCAGCAATGTGGTGAGAATTCCAGAAGCGAACATGCCCGCGATGAAAAGAAAGGCTGCTGGCGCAAGCAGCATCCCTCCCGAGATTGCCAGACCGCTGGTGCAGCCGCCGGCAATCCCTGCGCCGTACTGGAGCACGATCGCTCCCAGGAATGCGATCACCCAGCGCTTCCAGACCTGAGGACCGAAGATGCGCCGCCACTGCGGGTCGCTATTCAGGCTGAGCTTCCAGGTTCGGCTGGTGAGGGCGCCTAGCAGCCCGCCGAGAAATATCCCAATCAGCAAGATCACCCCCCAGGTGATCGCGGCGGGCATGATGAAATTAAAATACATGATGTTGAACTGAGCCGGAGCGATTGCCTTGCCGATGATCCCAGCTAAATTTTCGAACGCTCCCGAGGCGCCGAGCAGATTATCGCTGATCCAGACCGCCAACACCCCGACGATCCCAAGCAGCACGCCCGCCGCGTAGGGCGACCAAAGCTCTTTTTGGAATTGGGTTTTGATCCAGTTCATCCTGATCTCCTGGTTAAATCTACGGGTTTAAATTCAACTACCAACCAGAGCCATGAGCAGGTTGCGCGCGTCGCGATCCAGGGCGCGCATGCGGCGCATCAGTTCCGGGTCCAGGTGCGAGAGGCTGCGCAGCATCTCGTTGGCTTGATCGGGGTTTTCGAGAATCTTTTCCAATGCGTGCAGCCCCATCGGGTTCAGCCGGGCGATTTGGGGGAGTAATGCCGCAACCTCCGGCGAATAGCCTTCCACCCGCGGAATTTCGGCGGCGGGACGTTCATCGCCGGAGGCGCGGGCGGGGAAGAGCGGCAGACCGCGCAGGCGGCGCTCGTTCCAATAGACGAACGTCCCGCCGCCGAATACCACGCCCAGGATGATCAGCCATAGAATCACGTTGCCCCAGTTGAGCGTGGTCTTTCCCAGCACGGTTTTGTCATAGAGCTGGCTATAATCGACTACCTGAGCTGGATCGACCACCATGGCTGGGGCGGCTGGCTCGGCTGGAGAGCCGCCGGCGCTTCCCTCCGGGTTTCCGCCGCCTGTATCGCCGTCTGAAGGCGGCGCCGCAGGCGCGCCGCCCGCGCCGACCTGGACGCCCAGCGCGGCTGCATAGACGTTGGCGCGCTCCATCAAGTCATTCGGGTGGCAGCTTGCGCAGGCAGCCTGAACGTCGGAGAGCGGCGCCACCATGCCTGTATGCGCTTCGGTTTTATCCATGCTCTGGTTGTTGCCGGCGTGACAGATATAGCAGAAGTCGCCAAAGGCGTGGCTCTGATGCCAGCCGGTGCCGTCGTCGTTGACCGGATCCTGCCCCTGGGTTTCATGGCAGTTCTTACAGGACGAAGCCTGCGAGCCGCATTGGGCGCTCGCGCTGGGCGCCGGCCAGAGCAGCGCGATGCCGATCAGCAGCAGGATGCCGACTCCGAGCGGCGCTAGAAATGAATATTTGGGATGCTGCATTTTGCCTCCTCATGAAGCTCAAAAAGCGTTATTCGTTGTCCATGATGCTGGCGCGATAAGCGATGCGGTCGCGCAGAATGGCGCGCAACAAATCTAATGCATCCACAATGCGCCTATCCGCCAAACGATATTCGACGTTCGCACCCTGGCGCAGGGGCGTAGCCAGGCCGCGCTCGCGCAGAATCTTGAGGTGACGCGAGGCGGTTGGCTGGCTGATGCCGACTTGAGCCGCCAGTTCGTTCACATTGCAGGGCTTTTCGGCGAGGGCGTAGATCAGCATGATCCGGTTAGGGTCTGCCAATGCTGAACAGATATCAGCGTGCAGACGGCTGACTTCATCTGCTAAATTGGGATTTTCCATCGGTTTCCTTTTGGAGGCTTTTCATTATATACGCATAAATGCATATTCGAAATTATGCTGAATATACCGCACACTGGTCTGAACAATAAGATGACGGACATCACCAGGCTTTGTGATTTTTGTCATTAGTCCATTTTTAAAATTCTTCCGCGATTTATGTTATAATAGCTGAATAGCTGAACATATATTCATAGATAGGAACGAGAAAATGGATTCTCCAGTGATGATCGCTTCCGACGTTCAACTCGATGACCGCACCGTGATGCGCGTGGCGGAGATCTTCTCCGCCTTGAGCGATCCCAGCCGGATTCGCATCATCGCCAGCTTGCGGGATGCTGAACGGCATGTGGGGGCGCTGGCAGAAATGGCAGGGTTGAGCGAATCGGCGGTTTCTCATCACCTGCGCAACCTGCGCCAATTGCGGATTGTAAAAGCGCGCCGAGATGGGCGCCAGATTTTTTATTCGCTCGATGACGAACACATTGCCGACCTGTTCCAGCGCAGCCTGGAGCATGTGCTGCACGGCTGAAAAAGCTTCTACACTTGAATGGATTCGATGAGACCGTTATGAAGAAAATGAACTTGGTGGATGCGCCGACCCCAAAAACTGGAACACACACGACCCGGATGATCTTGGGAGGCATGGATTGCTCGGACTGCGAAATTGTGCTGGAGCACCGGCTGAAACGCATGGATGGGGTGATCGATGTCGAGGCAAACTTCAACGACCGGTCGCTGGAGGTTGAATACGATCGGCGGCAGGTCAGCCGCCGCCTGATCGAGAAACGCGTTCGTCAGATGGGCTACGAGCCCGAACCGGGTCGTTTAGCGCGCTGGATCGGGGAGAATGCCGAGATTCTGCTCAGCCTGGTTTCAGGGTTGCTGCTGTTTTTGGGTTGGACTGGACGCCTAAGCCGCCTCCTGCCGCCCGGGTCTGAGACCTGGTTCTACGTGGGGGCGTATCTCCCAGCCGGGTACGTGGTCGGGCGGGAAGTGCTGCATTCGCTGCGCAGCCGGCAGTTCGACACCGACTTACTGATGTTCGCAGCCGCACTGGGAGCAGCCAGCCTGGGTCAGTTTGCCGAAGGGGCGATATTGTTGTTTCTGTTTTCGCTTGGGCACGCCCTGCAAGAGCGCGCCCTGGGGCGGGCGCGCGAGGCGGTGCGCGCCCTGGCTCGCCTGGCGCCGCGCCTGGCGTTGGCGCGCCGGGATGGACGCGAAGACCTCTTGCCCGTCGAAAAATTGACCCTGGAAGACCTGGTTATCGTTCGGGCGGGCGAGCGTTTGCCCGTGGATGGCGAAGTAGTGCTGGGACAGTCTTATGTCGATGAATCCCCGATCACCGGGGAATCTCTGCCGGTCGAGAAATCGCCGGGGACGAAGGTATTTGCAGGTTCTCTCAATGCGGACGGGACGCTTGAGGTGCGGGTTACCCGGCTGGCGCAGGACAGCACGCTGGCGCGGGTGTTGAAGATGGTAGAACAGGCTCAGGGGAGCCGGTCGCCAATCCAACTTAAGGTCGAACAGTTCACGCGCATATTTGTCCCCATCGCTCTAGCTGTTTTCTTATTTTTATTGGCTTACCCGGTGCTGGCGGGGCTGCCGTTCAAACCGGGTTTTATCACCGCGGTGACCTTCCTGGTCGCAACATCCCCCTGCGCTCTGGCGCTCGGGACGCCATCGGCGATCTTGTCTGGGATCGCACAGGCAGCCCGAAACGGGGTCTTAGTAAAAGGCGGCGCATATCTGGAGCAGCTTGGGGGGTTGAAAGCCGTGGCTTTTGATAAAACCGGCACGCTGACCCTGGGCAAACCGCACGTTACCGAGGTCGTAGCTTTGCCGGGGCAGTTGGAGGAGGACATTCTGGAACTGGCGGCATCGGTCGAGGGGCGCTCGAACCATCCGCTGGCGCAGGCGATTATTGATGAAGCGGCTGAGCGGGGTCTCAAACCTACCGCCGCGGCGGAGGTGGAAAATCTGACCGGGCGCGGCATGCGCGCTAGGCAGGACGGGCGTGTGGTCTGGGTCGGCGGGATGACGTTGTGGGAGGAGCAATCGCTGAAGTTGCCCGAAAGCCTGCGCCAGCGCATTCAAGAGCTTGAAGCGCAGGGTAAGACGGTCGTTCTGGTGGGCGACGCGGAGGGGGCGGTCGGGCTGATCGCCATTACGGATACGCTGCGACCCGAAGCCGCGGCGGTGGTGCGCGCGCTGCCAGCGTTGGGGGTCGATCACACTGTGATGCTCTCGGGCGATAACCGGCGGGCTGCGGCGGAGATTGCCGCTCAGGTGGGGTTATCCGAATACCGGGCAGAGCTGCTGCCCGAAGAAAAGCTCGCAAGCGTGAATGAACTGGTGCAGGCTTATGGATCGGTGGGAATGGTGGGGGATGGGATCAATGACGCGCCCGCGCTGGCGCAGGCAACCGTGGGGATCGCGCTGGGCAGCGCCCAGAACGACATCGCCCTGGAAGCGGCGGACGTGGCTCTAATGGCGCCGGATCTGCGCAAATTGCCCTTCGCGATCGGTTTGGGGAAAGCCGTTCAGCGGATTACGCTGCAAAACCTGGTTGTCTCGCTGGGGTCGATATTGATTCTCGCCGGGCTGAGCCTGGCGGGCGCGTTGGGCATTGGCGCGACGGTGCTGTTACACGAGGGGACGACCCTGCTGGTGGTCGCCAATGCGCTGCGGTTGTTCGGGTTCAAACAAGGGGATCCAACCCTGATCTAAAAGTTCCCAGAGATTAACCGCTCTATTAACAGCGCTAAAAACAGCCTATGGTATGATTCAACCGCTTCAGGATTGAATCGGTTTAAATTGTTCACACTTTAATTGTTGGAGGTACGATGAGCACGCGTACAGAACGCGCCTCCAAGGTCCCATTAATCATAGTGGGCTTGGGGTTATTATTAATGGTGGCTGCAGTAATCTGGTTTACCCGCATGAGCGGACCATCTGCGGCATCATCCAAAGCAGCCGCAGCGACCCATACGCCGGTTTTACAGGCTGCGGATATTGAGCGGGTTTCTTTGGCTGAAGCCAAAGCCGCCTTCGATTCAAAACAGGCGGTTTTTGTCGATGCCCGCGGCGAGCCCTCTTTTTCGGAGGGACACATCCCGGGCGCAATCCCAATGTCGAGCAGCGAAGTAGCGGCGCGGTTCAAAGAACTCGACCCGAACGCATGGGTGCTCACCTACTGCACCTGACCGGCGGAAGAAACCAGCGCTCGTGTAGCGCTGTTATTGCTAGAGAAAGGTTTTCGAAAAGTGAACCCGATCCTGGGCGGCTTTAGTGCGTGGAAGGAAGCGGGTTATCCGGTCGAGCCAGCGCCTTGATCGAATGGTTCTTTATGGATAGGAGAGACGATGGTTGAAACGCCGCCGCGTCTGCACGGGCGATTGACCGAAGAATACTTGAGGGCGATCGCATTCTTTCCTCTGGAAGGTGTGCAGGGATGAAAACCCTGGCGCTGCTCATCCGCATGAGCCGACCGCTGTTCCTGGTGGGCGTGGTTCTGCTTTACGCGCTGGGGATCGGCATTGCACGTTATCTGGGAAAACCAATCGACTGGAATCTCTATCTGCTGGGGCAGATCTGGGTGACACTGCTGCAGATGAGCGCCCAATATCTGAACGAATACTACAACGCCCCGGCGGATCAGGCAAACCAGAACCGTACGGTGCTCACGGGCGGGAGCGGGGCGGTGGGACCGGGAAAACTCCCCCGCCGGACTGCGCTCCTGGCTGCCCTGACCGTGCTGGCGGGTCTGGCTTCGATGACGGTCATCCTGATTTCGAGCACCAATCTTGCGCCCGCCGCTTATCTGATCATGGGGCTGGCTTTTCTGGGCGCGTTTTTCTATTCGTCTCCGCCGGTTCGGCTTGAAGCCTCGGGTTATGGAGAATTAACCACCACCATCATGATCACATTCATGGTGCCGGCGTTTGCTTTCATACTTCAAACCGGGGAAATGCACCGGCTGCTGGCGATGACCAGCTTCCCGCTCGCCGCGATCATGCTGGCGATGCTGCTGGCGTTTGAGCTGCCCGATTTTGTGAACGACGAAAAATTTGGAAAGCGCACCTTGTTGATCCGGCTGGGCTGGCAGACCGGGATGGGGCTGCACAACCTCCTGGTTTTGACGGGTTTTTTGCTGTTGGTGGTGGCGCGCCTGTTTGGGTATCCCCAGTTTGCGATGATTGCAGGGCTGCTTCCGCTGCCGGTGGGGGTATTCCAGATCTGGCAGATGCGTAACATCGCGAACGGCGGCAAGCCAAACTGGAACGCCCTGACTTTGGGGGCGCTGGCGCTTTTTGCGCTGATGTCTTACATGCTGACGTTTTCGTTTTGGACGAATTAAGCGCCGATTTCTGTAATAAAATCGGTTTTCAAGAAACGCCCATGTCCGAATTCCTCGAATTATTGCCTCCCGATCAGGCGCTGGAGCTCATTCTATCCAGGTACAAACCGGACGCGCCCCGCGAAGAGGTCGAAGCAGTTGACGCCCTGGGGCGTGTCTCAGCCGCGCCGGTTTGCGCCCCTTATGCGCTGCCCAGCTTCAACCGCTCCACTGTGGATGGTTTTGCCGTGCGCGCCGCAGATACTTTTGGCGCCAGCGATTCACTCCCGGCGTATCTGCAACTGAGGCGCGAGGTGCCGATGGGCGCCGCGGCGGATTTTGAGTTAATGGCTGGGGAATGCGCGCTGATCCACACCGGCGGGATGTTGCCAGCCGGCGCCGATGCAGTGGTGATGATCGAACATACACAGAACGCGCCGGGGAACGTTGTCGAGATTCAGCGGGCGGTCGCGCCGGGCGAAAACATGCTCGAAGCCGGGGAAGATGTGCGGCAGGGCGAAGAAGTGCTCCCGGCTGGCAAGCGTCTGCGCCCCGAGGATATCGGCGGTTTGATGGCGTTGGGGGTGACGCGCCTGATCGTCGCTGCCTCGCCGCGCGTCGGGCTGATATCGAGTGGAGACGAGGTGATCCCGCCAGGAAACGAGCTGCAGCCCGGGCAGGTGCGGGATGTCAATTCCTACAGCCTGGGCGCGCTAGTGGAACGCGCTGGCGGAACGCCAGTGCGTTCCAGGATCGCCCCCGACCGGCTGGAGGCGTTGAGCGAGAGCGCGCAGCGGGCGCACGCGGAATGTGAGCTGGTGGTGATCACGGCTGGCTCGTCGGTCAGCGCCAGGGACCTGACGGCTCAGGCAATCCAGGCTTTGGGCGCGCCGGGTGTACTGGTGCATGGCGTGAACATCAAACCCGGAAAACCGACCATCCTGGCGCTGTGCGGCGGCAAACCCGTGATCGGTTTGCCCGGCAACCCGGTGAGCGCGCTGGTGAGCGCCCGCCTGTTTGTGTTGCCATTAATTGAGAGATTGCTGGGGTTGGCGAAACCTGCGCCTGCTCCCAGCCTCATCGCTCGGCTGAGCCTGAACCTGGCATCGCAAGCCGGGCGCGAGGACTGGGTTCCCGTCCGGCTTGTGCAAGAGGGACAGGCATACCTGGCGGAGCCCGTGTTTGGAAAAAGCAATCTGATTTTCACGCTGTCCCGCGCCGACGGCTTGATCCGCATCCCCGCGGATGCGAACGGGTTGAACGCGGGCGAATCAGTAACGGTGTATTTGTTGTGAATTAAAAACGCCTGTTGATAACGCCCTGCCGCGGGGTGATCGAACTGAACAATCCCGTTCAGGCGTTCGACCCGGCAGGGGGATCTGGTGAGATACGATGTCGATTTATTTACACGATATTTCTCTTGACGAGGCGCAAGCCCGGCTGGAGCAGGCGCTGCGCGAACGCGGTCTGTTTGAATGCCTGGGAAGCGAACCGATCCCGCTGGACGAAGCGGCGGCAGGTCGGGTGCTGGCTGAGCCGGTCTGGGCTAAGATTTCTTCGCCGAATTATCACGCCTCCGCGATGGATGGCTTTGCGCTGCAAGCCAGCGCAACCGCCGGGGCGCAGCCGAACCAGCCGGTTATCTTGAAATGCGGCGGGCTTGGCGATCAACCGCCGCAAACCGTCTACGTGGACACGGGCGATCCTGTGCCGGGCTGGGCGGATGCGGTCATCCCGATCGAAAACGTGGAGGCGCTAGATGAACGGGAAGAACCAGCCGCGGACCCGCGCCGCCCGGCTGCGATCCGCTTGCGGGCGGCGGTTACCCCATGGAGCAACATCCGCGCGCTGGGCGAGGACATCGTTGCCAGCCAGCTTGTGCTGCCAGCCGGGCATACGCTGCGTCCGGTGGACCTGGGAGCGATTGGCGCTTGTGGACATACTCAGGTGCAGGTTACGCGCAAGCCGTACGTGGCAATTTTACCTACTGGCAGCGAGCTTGTCCCGCTGGGGCAGGCGGCGAAGCCGGGCGACATCATCGAATACAACTCACTGATGCTGGCGGGTCAGGTGAATGAATGGGGCGGTCAGGCGACGCGTTTCCCGATCATCCCAGACGACTTTGATGAGATTTGCGCCCAGGTGCGCCGCGCGGCGAGTGAGCACGATCTGATCCTGCTAAACGCGGGAGCGTCAGCTGGATCGGAAGATTTTTCGAGCCGGGTGGTGGAGAGCCTGGGAGAGCTGCTCGTGCACGGCGTGGCGGTGCGACCTGGGCATCCGGTCATCCTCGGGATGATCGAACGCGCCTCAGATGCAGCGGGCGGGCGAACTGCGTTTGCGCCGATCATCGGCGTGCCGGGCTACCCCGTTTCGGCGGCGTTGACGGCGGAAATTTTTGTGGAACCGTTGATTGCGCGCTGGCTTGGCAGACCGCCGCGCGACCCAATCCGAGTGCAGGCGGCGCTGACGCGCAAGGCGACTTCGCCGGCGGGCGACGACGACTATGTGCGCATGGCGGCAGGATATGTGGGAGACCGGCTGCTGGCTGCGCCGCTGGCGCGCGGTTCGGGCATGATCACCTCGCTGGTCCGGGCGGATGGCATCACGATCATCCCGCGCGGCTCGCAAGGGCTGCCAGCCGGAGCGCCGGTCGAAGTGCGCCTGTACCGTTCGCCCAATGATCTCAAACGCACCATTTTCGCAATCGGTTCGCACGATATGACGTTGGATCTGATGGCGCAGTTCCTGGCGCAGCGCAACCGCCGGCTGGCTTCTGCCAACGTGGGGAGCATGGGAGGGCTGATTGCGCTGCAGCGCGGCGAGGCGCACCTGGCGGGTTCGCACCTTCTGGATCCCGAAACCGGAAGTTACAACCTCAAGTTCATCCGTGAAACGCTGCCGGGCGTCGCGGTGAAAGTGGTCAGCCTGGTTGGGCGTCAGCAGGGGCTGCTGGTTGCTAAAGGCAACCCCAAGCGGATTCAACGTCTGGAGGACTTGAGCCGTCCGGACGTGCGATTTATCAACCGCCAGCGCGGGGCTGGGACGCGCGTGCTGCTGGATTACCACCTTACACTTCTGAGTATTGCACCGCAGGCTATCCAGGGTTACAATCAGGAAGAATTTACCCATCTCGCGGTCGCGGCGGCAGTTGCCTCGGGGCGGGCGGACTGCGGGCTGGGGATCGCAGCGGCGGCGCAGGCTTTGGAGCTGGATTTTATCCCGCTGTTCAATGAAAATTACGAATTGATCATTCCATCTCGGTTCTATGAAGACGCCTTGCTGAGACCGCTGCTCGACCTCCTGACCGAGGCGCAGTTTCAAAGAGCCGTTGCATCCTTACCAGGTTACGAGGTTTCCCACATGGGCGCCCTGGTAGCCGAAGTGAGTTAGACTATGACCACAGCGCTTGTCATTGATGATCACCGGGACGCCGCCGACACAGTCTGCGGCATGCTCGAACTGCTGGACGTTCAAGCCCGGGCGGCGTATGGTCCGCGTGAGGCCATGATAATCCTGAAGGATTACACCCCCGACATCGTCTTTCTGGACATTAACATGCCAGGGGTGGACGGTTTCGAGGTCATGTCATACGTGCGCCGCTTCCCCCACATGGAAAATGTGCCGGTAGTCTTTGTGACCTCCGATGACCAGCCGGAGACGGTCGGCAAAGTGCGCAAAACGGGAGCTTTGTTGATCAT
>MWTA01000052.1 GCA_002050125.1 Anaerolineae bacterium UTCFX2
CTCCCAGATCAACGGCTGCGCCTTTTGTATTGATATGCACACCAAGGATGCGCGCAGCCACGGAGAAAGCGAACAACGCCTGTATGGGATAAGCGCCTGGCACGAGTCGTCTTTCTACACCGAGCGTGAGCGGGCAGCCCTCGCCTGGTGCGAAGCGGTCACAAAAGTCAGCGAGAGCCATGTGCCGCTGGAAGTCTACGAGCAAACCCGCCAGCAGTTCAGCGAAAAGGAGCTGGTGGACCTGACGCTGGCAGTGATCGCGATCAATTCCTGGAACCGCCTGGCGATCAGCTTCCGCACCCCGCCTGGCTCTTATCAACCCGACCACCCGGTCGCGCAAAAAACGGTCCTGAGCAGGAATTGATCTCAGGATGGCTTGAGTGAGCCTTTGCTGGATGTTTTTCTGAAAGCAGCGAGCGAATCTGTTGGCGTCATACTCCTTTTCGCTCGAACCTACACCGCCTTTCCGGCTCGACCTGACCGCCTGGATTCTATGCCGCCGCCCCGATAACCTGGTTGACCGCTGGGATGGACAGGTTTATCGGCGGGTGCTGGTTTTGAATGACAAGCCGGTTGAAATAGAGGTTACGCAGGTGAGCGCGCCGGATGCGCCGCGATTGAAGGTTATACTGAACGGCGCCGGCGCTGACCCTGGGTTGGAGCCGCTGGCTTCCGCCGCGCTGGAGCGTTTATTGGGCATTCGCATTGACTTGAGTGAGTTCTACCGGTTTGCGGAGAGCCGCGCCGACCTGAAGTATCTGGCTGACCGGTTTCAGGGTTCAAAACCGCCCCGCTTTCCGACTTACTTCGAAACTCTAGCCAATGCGATTGCCTGCCAGCAGCTTTCGCTCACTGTGGGAATTCGACTGCTCAACCGCCTGTCACAGGCGTATGGGCAGTCTCTCCGCACGGAGGCAGGCGTCTTTTACTCCTTTCCCCGCCCCGAGGACCTGGCAGGCGCGCAGGTTGAAGACCTGCGCCAGATCGGTTACAGCAACCAGAAGGGGCGCTATTTGATCGGTCTGGCACAGGCGATTGCGGATCGCCAGCTTAACCTGGATGAGATTGAAATACTGGAAGACAGCGCGGCAATTGAACAGTTGCGCAGCATCAAAGGGGTGGGGCGCTGGACGGCAGAATATTTCCTGCTGCGCGGCTTGGGGCGGACGCACATCTTCCCGGGGGACGATGTTGGCGCGCGCAATCACTTGCAGCGCTGGCTGGGCTTGCCCGACCGCTTGGACTACACGAGCGTTCACCAGACGCTCGCAGATTGGTCAGGGTACGGCGGGCTGGTCTATTTTCATTTGCTTTTGAAGAGCCTGGCAGAAACAGGAAACATACTGGAGTTTGAATAAGGGAGATGTCTATGATAAACGTCAAGCGGGTCTATGAAGCTTATAGCGCCGATGACGGCGCGCGTTATCTGGTTGAGCGGTTATGGCCGCGGGGCATGAAAAAGGAAGACCTGATCATGAACGCCTGGGTTAAAGAGGTCGCTCCCAGTAACGAATTAAGACGCTGGTTCAACCACGATCCGGCGAAGTGGGGCGAATTCCAACGCCGTTATCGGGCTGAACTGGACGCCAACCCCGAGGCCTGGAAGCCCTTGTTAGACGCTTCCAAAAAAGGCAAGGTGACCCTGTTGTACTCCGCGCGAGACACCGTGCATAACAACGCGCTTACGCTCAAGTCGTATCTGGAAGAGCATTAGTCTGGCTGATGCGCCCCAGTATTTAACCAAGGCGGCGATATCGGGTGAAAAAGCGCGTTTTTTCTGGCATTCAACCGACGGGCAACCTTCATCTTGGGAACTATCTCGGCGCAATCCGGCGCTGGGTAGATGCACAATCCCAATACGACAACCTCTTTTGCATCGTCGACTTGCACGCGATTACCGTCCCTCAAGATCCACGGGCGCTGCGCGCCAAGAGCCGCGAAGTGGTGGCGCTGCTCTTTGCGGCTGGAATAGAACCTGACCAGTCTGCGGTGTTTATCCAATCGCACATTGGGGCGCATGCGGAACTGGCTTGGATTCTCAACTGCTACATCCCGATGGGCTGGATGCAGCGCATGACCCAATTCAAAGAGAAATCGCAGCGGCAGAAGGGGCAGGTCAGCGTTGGTCTTTTTGACTACCCGGCATTGATGGCTGCGGACATTCTGCTCTATGAAACCGACCTGGTGCCCGTGGGGGGAGATCAGAAGCAGCACGTGGAGTTGACGCGCGATGTCGCCCAGCACTTCAATTCAGTGTATGGGGACGTATTCAAATTACCCGAACCTCTCATGGGCGAGGTGGGAGCGCGCATCATGAGCCTGGACAA
The DNA here is from genome assembly GCA_002050125.1 of Anaerolineae bacterium UTCFX2. GTDB lineage: Bacteria > Chloroflexota > Anaerolineae > Anaerolineales > UBA4823 > UTCFX2. The sequence goes on from MWTA01000052.1 coordinate 2,328, forward strand.
CCCCACTAAGAAAATGAGCAAGAGCGAGACTGGCAAGGGTCATGCGCTAAACCTGCTGGATACGCCGGACGAAATTCGCGCCAAAATCATGAGCGCCACAACGGACTCGCTGCGCGAAATTCGGTTTGACCCGGACCGCCCCGCCGTCACCAACCTCCTGACCATTTATGAACTTTTCAGCGGGCTAAGCCGGACGGCAATAGAGCAGCGGTTTGCTGGAAAAGGATATGCTGAACTTAAGCAGGAACTGGCAGATGTCGTAATCGAGCACCTGAAACCGCTGCAAGCGCGTTATCGCGTGCTGGCGGACGATCCATCCCACCTCGATCACCTCTTGACAGAGGGAGCGTCCAGGGTGCAGCCGATTGCGGAAAAAACGGTGACCCGCGTGAAAGTAGCGATAGGACTGGGGTGACCAGTCCTATCGAGCGCTTAATCGTTTGAATTCTCCAGCTTGATGTAGCGCGGCCGGATCATGTTCTCCGGAGATAGAATATCATCAAGCTCGGCTTTGGATAGATACCCCTTTTCCAGGACGATCTCATAAACCGAACCGCCCGTCGCAAGAGCCTGGTTAGCGATTTCGGTTGATTTCTCGTAGCCGATATAAGGGTTGAGAACGGTAACCAATCCGATGCTGTTTTCTACCATGCGCCGGCAGGCTTCACGGTTGGCGGTGATGCCCGTGATGCAGCGCTCAGCCAGGGTGCGGCAAGCCCGCCCGAGCAAGTCGAGCGAAGTGAATAAGTTGTAAGCAATGACCGGTCCCATCACGTTTAACTCCAATTGACCGGCTTCAGCCGCTAGTGTGACGGTCACGTCGTTGCCGATGACCTCGAAGGCGACCTGGTTGACGACCTCGGGAATGATCGGGTTGACCTTGCCCGGCATGATGGATGAGCCGGGCGCCATGGGCGGCAGGTTGATCTCGTGCAGCCCGGCGCGCGGTCCCGAAGCCAGAAGGCGCAGATCGTTGCAAATTTTGGAGAGCTTGACTGCCACACGCTTGAGCACGCCCGAGAGCTGGACGTAAGCCCCAAAGTCTTGGGTCGCTTCAACCAGGTCGTGCGATTCGATCAGCGGTACGCCGCTGATTGCTGCCAGCCGGGCAGTTGCCAGCGAAGCGTAATCGGGATGGGCATTTAGACCGGTGCCGATCGCCGTAGCGCCCAAATTGATTTCATGGATCAACGCCTGCGCCTCGCGCACGCGTACAATATCTTCGCCCACCATCACCGCCCACGCCCCAAACTCCTGTCCGAGGGTCATTGGCACCGCGTCCTGAAGCTGGGTACGCCCCAATTTGATCACATCGGCAAACTCCGTGCTCTTGGCGCTGAACGCCTGGCGCAGCCCCTCCATCTCATGGATTAAACCGTCCATCATTTGGCTCAGTGTGAGGCGGAGCGCCGTAGGGTAAACGTCGTTGGTCGACTGCGACATGTTGACGTGGTTGAGCGGGTGCAAGATATCGTAGGCGCCTTTCTCATGCCCCAGCAGTTCGAGCGCCCGGTTCGCAGATCACCTCGTTGGCGTTCATGTTCGTCGAGGTGCCGGCGCCGCCCTGGATCACGTCGACGACGAATTCTTCGTGATAACGCCCGGCAACGATCAAATCGCACGCCTGCGCAATAGCCTGAGCCAGACGCGGCTCCAGCAAACCCAGCTCCGCGTTAGCCAGCGCCGCAGCTTTCTTGATGTACGCCAGCGATTTGATGAACTGAGGGTAGTGCGCAACAGGGATGCCGGTGAAGTTGAAGTTCTCCAATGCCCGTAGTGTCTGGATCCCATAGTAGCGCTCGGCGGGCACTTCGCGTTCGCCGAGCAGATCATGTTCGAGGCGTGTCTGGGTCATACATTTCTCCTGTTGTGAAAGATATTGTAATAACTCAAAAAATCACCGTACTGCGTAGAGCGAATCCGCGGTTCAGCGGCGGTTGGCTCTTAGCTGCCAGGTCAGCGTCCGTTGATCACGCATAGGGGGAAAGATGGCTGGCTCAGTTCTATCAGCAAAAGCGGGGCTTTCCAATCGCGCGAACTCCGCAGCTTTGCCGCTGGAATCGCGTTTAGCGATAATCGCCAGACGCTTCCGGTTGATAGACGACTTCCTTGACGCGGATCGAGCGTCTTCCGCCTGGGGTTTCCCATTCGAATACATCCCCAACTTTGTAACCGAGCATCGCGGTACCGATTGGAGCCAGAACGGATATTTTCCCTTGAGAAGGCTCCGCCTCTTCGGGGAACACCAGCGTATAGACCATCTCTTCGTCCGATGCTAGGTCGATCAAACGGGCGGTCGAGTATAACGTGATCACATCCGGGGGGATTTCGTTTGGATCCACAACCCGAGCTTTGTCTAATTCGCCCGTCAGCATGTGCAAATAGGCGCTGCCGCGGTAGTCGGAATATCGGGCTTCCAAGAGAAGATCCCTCAACTTCTTTGCATCGTTTTTTGTGACATAGATCACAGGTTGGTCCATCTTTAATCCTTGTAGGTTATCAATACAATACTATCTGCGTGTTCAGCCAACAAGAGTTCGTACAAAAAACACTTCCGTGAAGGTCGGCGCTCACGGAAGTGTTTTGCAGTGCAAAGCTAAAACTACCCTTCACATGAGCAAGATGCGCCCCTCCGCTTTGGGCGTCATCCAGAATGTATTGGGCTGTTTAAGCGTCTGGTCATGCGTAGTAAGCGATATAATCGAAAAAGGATGCCCACCAGATTTCATATAGGGTTGTTCGGAACCTCGTCCCAAAAAGCGCTCGAGAAGATCGAGCATACCAACACTAAGGCTGTAAACGGATTATACCAGTTTTCATACCTTGT